>CAYUMZ010000037.1:0-10984 GCA_964446105.1 uncultured Gammaproteobacteria bacterium
ATTAAAATGGCTGCCGCCAAAAAAACTTTGTAACACTGCATTTTTAATTTCCCTCATTGAAGAGTCGGCTCACTATACCAATGCTTTTGCTAATTGCAAGCAGTAGCGGTTCCCGCTATACATTAAGCGATGGGGGATAAATAAGGGGGAGAAGCGCAGCTCTCTCCCTTATTTGGTGAATGTAAACTTTATTTACATTCACCATAAATTAAATAGGAAGGAGTTCACCGCGATAGCGAGAACTCCTGTGCAAGGAGTAAAAATACTGATCCAGCCTAACCAATTTGAGCAAAAAACCACCTGCATAAATAATTGACGAATAGAACGATCATGTTATGATACCCCACGTTACAAAATCTTCTCGGCCAAAATAAAGGGAGCAACCATGGTAAAATCTCAACTCGCCATTAAAATTTCTGACAAATTGCCGCATCTGCCGATGAAAGCGATTGAAATGTGTGTTCACCAAACAATCGATATGCTCAGTGACGCGCTCAGCAATGGGCGACGGATAGAAATCCGTGGCTTTGGCAGTTTGAAATTGAATTATCGAGCTCCTCGAAATGCTCACAATCCAAAGACTGGCGAGAAAGTGGCCACCATTGCTAAATACACACCGGCATTTAAGCCTGGAAAAGACCTGAAAGATCGTGTGAATGCTCAATATGGCCAGCCGATGATCGCTGAAACACTGGATGACTAGCCGTTAACAGGTATTGGATTATTGTTATCCGCACTTTAATAAATAGAAGCAATATTTTCTAGTACAATATCCCTGTTACGCAAGCGGAAGGGTGACACCAGTTTGCCCCATGTATTTTCCAGCTCGGTCTCGGTAAGAAGCCGCACATACCTCATCGGACTCTAAAAATAAGACTTGCGCCACACCTTCATTAGCATAAATTCTTGCAGGCAGTGGCGTCGTATTTGAAAACTCGAGTGTCACGTGTCCTTCCCATTCAGGTTCCAGTGGGGTGACATTTACGATAATCCCACAACGCGCATAAGTGGACTTGCCTAAGCAAATGGTCAGCACATTTCGAGGAATTCGAAAATATTCCACCGTACGTGCTAATGCAAAAGAGTTTGGAGGAATAATGCAGTAATCAGAATTAAAATCAACAAAACTGCTCTCGTCAAAATTTTTAGGGTCGACTATTGCAGAATTAATATTGGTGAACACCTTAAACTCTGTCGAGCATCGAACATCATATCCATAACTCGATGTACCATAAGAAATGATCTTTTTCCCCTCATACTCACGAACCTGACCAGGCTCAAACGGGTCGATCATATTGTGCTCTTCCACCATCCGGCGGATCCAGTTATCAGATTTAATAGCCATGTTATCCCTTAATTTATTCAACAACGATATCGGGAAATTTACCGGCATAACTCTTCGGTTGCAAGGCTAATTGTTCAATCATTTTTTTTGCAATATCACAATAGCGTTGAGTGATCGGACTTTCAGGATCTGCAATGACGGTCGGCGATCCACCATCTGCATCTTCACGAATTTTTTTATTTAATGGCAATGAACCCAGCAATAACACGTCCGTTTCGGATGCAAGATGCGCACCACCCCCTTTTCCAAAAATCGCTTCTTCGTGTCCACAAGCCGTACAAAGGTGCGTCGACATATTTTCGATAATTCCCAAAACAGGGATACTTAATTTACGAAACATTTCCAACCCTTTGCGCGCATCGAGCAACGCCAAATCCTGCGGTGTGGTAACAATCACCGCACCCGCAACGGGTATCTTTTGTGCCATCGTGAGTTGAATATCGCCTGTTCCAGGCGGTAAATCGACAATTAAATAATCCAGTGTTGACCACTGGGTATCAAATAATAATTGTCGCAACGCTTTGCTCACCATCGGTCCGCGCCACACCATAGGTGTGTTAATATCCACTAAATATCCCATCGACATGGATTGTAAACCGTGCCGCATAACTGGGGTTAATGGTTTACCGGATTCATATTGAACTGTTTGACAGTCACCTAGCATGAGCGGTTGACTAGGTCCGTAAATATCGGCGTCTAGGATACCAACGCTCGCACCTAATGAAGATAACGCTAATGCTAAATTCACAGCCGTCGTCGATTTCCCAACACCGCCTTTACCTGAAGCCACTGCTATAATATTTTTAATCTGTGGATGGGGTTTCAAACCAGGACGAACACCACGAGACTCAATGTTATAATTTGCCATCTTTTTCACACCCTATTTTCACAATTTAACTGACTACAAGTTCACGCTAACGTGGACAACTCCGATTTATCCCCAGAGTGAATGCTTAATGTATGACACTTGGATATTGCTGAACTATGAATAAATATGAATAAAGGCTACGCGATCAATAGAAACAAGTCAATTGCTCTTACTTTGACACAGCCCGCTGAAGAAGTCGGTCGAGCTTTGCACACAGCTCTGTGGGTGAAACGGGTTTAAGCAAGAAGTCGGTCATGCCCACATCAAGACACGCTTGTAGCCGTGATGGAATTAAATGCGCTGTGAACGCGATAATAGGCACATCGCGGTTGGGGTTGTCTGTGGATCGTATAGTCCGAGTTACATCGATTCCACAAAGTCCCGGCAACCCAACATCCATCAGAATGGCTTGAAAGTGATTTTCGGATATAATCTTTAAGGCAGCCTCACCATCTGAAGCAATTTCGAGACTATATCCATTTCCTTCCAGCAACACTTTGCAATATTTTTGTGTGAGCAGTTCATCTTCAACGAGCAAAATACGACAACTATCATCTTTGACAGCCGGAGTACCTTTCTTGATAATGACTTCTTGGTCATCAGAGTCTTCAGAAAATATGTTGAGATAATCGAAACTCTCCAATTTTAACAACCTTCTTTATTAATTCATTGGCATAACCGACATCAATAACATTAAGTATTGTGCATTATCAATAGTCAATGTCTGCAATACCTGTACTAGATTTGAGATAATTTTGTCACACTTATTATGAATATCCTAAATCCACCATCAAATATACTCGAAGCGAAAGGGCCGTATATCCAAAAAAACTCTTTCTATACCGGACAGTAAGATCTTGCAGTAGATGTTTGATGCTGGATTTAGGTATACTAGCCGGACCTAGCATTACTAAGAGATTAATTGATTTCATGAGCAAACAACGACAACTCCTCGTTACCGTAGCCTTACCCTATGCCAATGGCCCCACACATTTGGGACATCTGGTTGAACACATTCAAGCAGATATTTGGGTACGACTCCAACGGTCGTTGGGTAATGACGTCGTCTTTATTTGCGGCGATGATGCCCATGGCACTCCCATCATGATCAGTGCTGAAAAACAAAACATCACTCCAGATCAGCTGGTCGAACAAATTCACGAAATTAGAAAACAAGATCTCAATAATTTCCAAGTTCACTACGATAATTACTACACAACACACTCGCCTGAAAATAAAACACTTTCTGAAATGATTTATCAAAAACTCAAAGAACGCGGCGATATAGAAACCAAAACAATTTCACAATATTTTGATCCTGTAAAAAAAATGTTTCTGCCCGATCGCTATGTGAAAGGCGAATGCCCACGTTGTGGAGCAAAAGATCAAAATGGTGATAATTGCGAAGTATGCGGCGCGACTTATTCAACCACCGAACTCAAAAATCCGACTTCAATTTTGTCTGGTGAAAAACCCATAGAAAAAGAATCGTTACATTATTTTTTCAAACTGGCCAATCATCAAGATTTGCTCGAAAAATGGCTAAAAGCGGGCCATTTACAATCAGCCGTGAGCAACAAATTACTCGAATGGTTTTCTCAAGGGCTTTCTTCTTGGGATATTTCGCGTGACGAACCCTATTTCGGTTTTGAAATTCCTGATGCACCCGGAAAATATTTTTATGTGTGGCTCGATGCACCTATCGGATATATGGCGAGCTTCGTCAATTTGAGCAAAAAAAGAAATAATCTTGATTTTAATCATTATTGGGTTGATGAAAAAGCCACCGAACTCTATCACTTCGTCGGTAAAGATATCGTGTATTTCCACGCATTATTTTGGCCTGCCATGTTACATGGCAGTGGTCACCGTATGCCAACCAATGTTTTTGCTCATGGCTACCTGACTATTAATGGCGAAAAAATGTCTAAATCACGCGGCACATTTATCACAGCCAGACAATATATCCAACATTTAGACTCTGATTATTTACGTTATTATTTCGCTGCCAAATTAAATAACGGGATTGATGATCTCGATTTTAATTTTCTCGATTTTGCTCAACGCGTCAATTCGGATCTTGTCGGAAAAGTTGTGAACATCGCGAGTCGCTGCGCAGGATTCATCACAAAAAACTTCGGTGGTAAACTAGCAGAAAAATTCGAAAACGATGAATTATTCGTTCATGCGACTCAACAAGCAGATAAAATTTCTGCTCTTTTTGTGCAACGTGAATATAATCAAGCGATCAAAGAAATTATGGCGCTGGCGGATGCAGCCAATGCATATATTGCAGAGCAAGCTCCGTGGGATCTTGCCAAACAACCTGGGCAAGAAAATCGCGTACAGGCTGTCTGCACGCTGGGCTTAAATTTATTCAAAGTAATTATGACGTATTTACATCCTGTAGTCCCTTCATTAGCTAAAAAATCAGCAGAATTTTTAAACTGCCCCGAATTCACATGGTTAACTGTAAAAACACCGCTGCTTGATCATACTATTAATACGTTTACTCCTTTAATCACTCGAATTGATCCACAAAAAATCGACTCGTATTTTTCTGAGCAACCCCCTGTAAGCGCATGAGCAAAGTGACTATTTCTACAATTGATGCTGTGTTACCGCAAACACAATGTGGTTTATGTACATACGGTGCTTGCCAACCTTATGCAAAAGCACTCGTCGAAAATAATGCCCCCATAAATCTTTGCCCACCTGGCGGAGTTGAAACTCTCAATATACTCGGCGGATTATTAAAAAAAGATCCTTCTCCCTACATCGAAGAAATGCAGAAAAAAACGAAACTGCCGACACGCGCGGTTATTCGTGAAGATGAATGCATTGGTTGCACAAAATGTATTCAAGTCTGTCCGGTCGATGCGATTATTGGTGCTGCAAAGCAAATGCACACTGTAATAACGGATGAATGCACAGGTTGTGATTTATGTCTTGCACCTTGCCCCATGGATTGCATCGACATGAAACCCATTATATTTGAAGACCCTGTCACTGTTAAATTACACGCTAATCGCGCACGAGAGCGCTATCATGCACGACAGAAACGAATAGGAAACGACAAAACTGAAGAACTAGACAATACCAATAATGCAGCACAACATTCACGTACCATTAATTCAGTCGATGATCGCAAAATGGCGATTGCTCAAGCTGTCGCACGCGCTACAGCAAAACGTCAACAACACAACCCCACGAAGTCTTGATATGAACGCAGCAAAACGTGCCAAAATATTTTCTCGTTTTCAAGAACATGATCCTCACCCAACCACTGAACTCAATTACTCCTCTCCTTTTGAATTATTAATAGCCGTCATGTTATCAGCACAAGCCACTGATGTAGGCGTTAACAAAGCAACACCAGCACTCTTTAAAAAAGCCAACACTCCAAAAAAAATGATTGCTCTGGGAGAAGAAAATCTCAAAGAAATGATTAAAACCATTAATCTCTACAAAACAAAAGCCAAACACATTATTAAAACCTGCGAAATATTAATGAATGAACACAATAGTGTTGTGCCTTCCTCTCGTGAAGAACTCGAAAAATTTCCGGGTGTAGGCCGAAAAACCGCCAATGTGGTTCTCAGCACTGCTTTTGGTCACCACACCATTGCGGTCGACACTCATATTTTTAGAGTCGCCAATCGCACGGGATTAGCGCATGGAAAAACACCGCTTGCTGTTGAACTTAATTTAGAAAAAAATGTCCCAAAACAATATTTACAAAATGCTCATCATTGGTTAGTTTTACACGGTCGATATATTTGCAAAGCACGAAAACCACTTTGCCCAACGTGTTTAATTAATGATTTATGTGAGTATCCAGATAAAATCAAGTCGTAAAGTCTTAATACTCTAACTTACAGGAAAACACCCAATAAATATGCTATAATAACATTAAAGCGTATGAAAATACTCTCAAATAGCGGCTTAGAACAGTGTAGGGTGAAAATAGCCTGAAACCCAGCGCCTTTCAGCTATGTTACAGGCGAGAGTGAGGTGATTATAGTGGAAAGCCAAAACGAAGTCTTATCAGAAGATTCTCTTAGACCCGGCGATATTTTATTCACAATGAGCGGAGGTGAAGCAGCGCACGTGTCTATCTATTTGGGCAAAGAAGGCAACGGTAATCTAACCTTGGCACATGCAGTGAATCAGGGCAATTTGAAACAATTGGTGAAAACAAGTGTTCCAAATGATAATTACGTTGTATTTAGATGCAAGGATAATAAATTAGCAGAGATAGCCGCACACATCGCTGATAACTGGGCCTCTTATAGCACCCCTTACGATGAGAAGCGATTAGAAGTGGGAACACGAATTTACAATGCTCGCACTAGACATTCAAGACCTGAAGAGCAAAAAGAAAAAGCATTACCTTCTTATAGGCAAGATTTTGATGAAACTGGCAAATACCGATTAGTAAAATATGCAGCACGCAGAGGAGCTTCTTTAACACTTCCAGAAGGCAAGGGAAAAGGCCGTGGCATGTGGTGTGGAATGTTTGGACTTCTCTGTTATCAAACTGCAGCTGTCGCAAAAGCGGAACTGGTTAAGCCACTAGTTGGCGACGGCCAACATAGCTGGGTCTCAGATAAATATCACGATCCAAGTCAAGTTGAAAAATATTTTCAAGCAGACGCCCCAAAAAAATCTCAGATATTCAAATTTGCAAAACATAAAAAGGCAGTAAATGAGGCTACACAAAATTACAATACGTACGTTCAAAAAACACAAGGCAAGGATGAATTTGTAGGCGTTGCACATCACCCTGCTCATAAAGAGGTGGCAAAGAATCATGAAACCTATGCGCCCTCTTTAGCAGCGTGGGATTTTGCAAAACATGGCGATATCAAGAATTTTGACTTTGAACCCTATTTATCCAAAGGATTAATGATCGAACAAAAAACAGCTGATCCAGGTGTTTTCATGCATGCCCTGAGCCAAGATCCCAATATGTGGTCAAACCCTTTTAAAAAACACGAACATGACGATGGGGTGGTACGAATTGAGAAGCCTGCTCCAACTCAAGAAGAGAAAGCAAACTACAGGCAAGAACGCGAAGCATCTATTTCAGAATCTCAAAAAAATACTGTTAAGATGACAGCATATCTCGATGGAAAGTTAGAGAAGGCACCTACTTACGATAAAGCTGTTAAAATAGAGCGTGAAATAATAAATCGCCCGGGCAAGTAAAATTGCGAGGATGAAATTTCCAAAAAAATCATCATGAGTATTTGTGAAAATTACAATGTAGGCCGTGTATCTCCAGCATTACATTCTTTCTTGTGTTTATTATCTTCAAGTTTTAAATTTATAGTACTAAGTAATTGGGCGCTCGCATTAGGAATTTCTGCCAGATCAGGTACTGCAGCTAATTGCTGATTACCATGAAAATTATTACTGCGAAGGTCCAAACATACGAGATGGTCATTAAAATGCATGGCTTTTTCGATTTTTTGCAAAGTGTCATCACCTAGTTCATTAGTATTACAAGCTAAAGATTCAAGTGGGGAATTACATTTAATTATATTAAATAAAGAATCTGCACAACTGTCATTGAGATCAGTCCACCCTAAATTTAATTTTTTAATGGTTATTTTTTTAGATGTAACGTAAGTCGCTAAAGCAGCTAAACCTATAGGCCCAATCGGATTAGAGCCTAGTTCCAGCTCTTCTAACGCAGAATTACGATTGTTCGACAAACATTTAAGTAAAACAGAGAGCTCGTTAGGCCCAATAGCATTATTGTGTAATCCCAACAACCTTATAGAAGACGATTTTTCTAGTAAAGAACCTAGTTGAGAGATCGACTTAGAGTTAAGATTCCAATCTCGCAAATTTAATTTTTGAAGAGATTGAGATAAAATACATGCGCCAATTATTTTAATTTGTTGGTCAGGTAACAATTGCATAGAGGTCATATACAACACTTGTAGTTCGGAACAACTAGTAATTATTTTTACCAATGCGACAACATCAGCGTCACTCAATGTGCTTTTACCTTTAACATCCACATAAAGAAATTTTAATTTTTGACATTCTGACAGTGTTTGAAAAATCTCTGAAAGTGCTCCTGGCTCTTGAGAGCTGGCCTGCATATCAAATGCCGTTATTGAGTGACTCACTTTAATAGCTTCGGCAAGTGCATGGGCAGTTTTAGTTACCACCTTACCATCAGCACAATATACTTCAATAAACGTCACTTTTCCGGTCTGAATATCATTCAGATACGCCTTATCAGAAATTTCATGGAAATCTTCCATTGCTATTCTCCGCTTATAAATCTTAAAGCTATTATAGCAAAATATTCATAAAATTCAAGGTATTTTAACACTAATTTTTAATGTTTCTTTTCATTATAATCAAATTTTACGTTGTAAGCTTGAGTAGCCCCCCCCTGCCAATAGAAAAATATTAATGAGGGTTAATGTCTTTTGGCGAAATTTTTAATATTATAGAATATTACACCACGATTCTTGGTTATTATCTTTATCTTCTTTGACAGGAAGATCACCCACCACATTTTTGACAGTTTGATGTTGATAGGTAGAAGGATATAATATTTTGGCAAAATCGTATTCTTCAGGATGCATACGAGGCATATCGTGATAAAAAAACAATGATTGCTCATTAACACCTTTCGAAGTACTGCTTCGATGAGCTGAGGAGTAACGAGACTCCGGTACATTATTTGATCCTAGAAAACGCAAAGAAGGTATCATTTTTGCTGATTGAAATATCACGCCTTCTTCAATATCCACGTTTCTAAGGAGATCTAACACTTTGAGCTGATTTTTTACTTTAAGGCACTCGACGAGAACATTTAGCCTTTCAGAATTAATTTGACAGTCTTGTAATTCAATTATTTTTATATAAGGTAAAGAGGCTAAAAACTTGGTAATTATATTCATTCTATCTGAATTATTGAAAACAGTACCAGAGAGATTGACAGATGCAAGGGCAGTGCTTCCAGCCAATCCTTCAAAAAAAGCACTCATAATGTCATAAGGGCATTGATCGTTTTGGTCACACAATAAAATCTGATTAATACAGGCTTCTTTTAATATCACGCCTAATTTAAATGCTTTATCAACAGATAATTGCGCTAAAAATCCTCCCAATTCAATTTCATCAATATCAGTGCTCTGTGAAATTTTCTCAATGATAATTGACTGCTGTTCAAGTAAGCATGTTTCTAACTTTAGACGTAAAATAAGTTTTGAACGATGTTTCGTGCTTAACAATTTCCAATACTTCTCCCCGGAAGACCCCAAAAAGTGCGCTGGTTTTTCAAAGGAATATAAACAATAGCCACCACTGTGCTCCGGAAACTCAAACGATTCTAATTGCTCAGCAGAATATATACGCACAGTTTGATAAAATGATTCTGGAGACTCAAATTCGATTCGATACCGATTACCTGGGGAGGAAGGTTTTCCTGTAAATTCGTCATCAAATCTTTTCTTCATCACAACTTCCTCAAAGTACCCACATGATTTGCTATTTTATACTAATATAACATGTAAGTCAATACATATTGTTTGATTGGACCTTACCATCTCGGCCGGGTAATTTCTGGTGCGTGTTCTTCGTCTTGGCCTTTACTATCAACAATTTTCTTAGCCTGTTGGGTGCCTTTCTTCTCCTCTGATTTAGTTGGATTCTCTGGTGTTCTTTGATTACGCTGATCTGTAGAAAGTTCACTTACATTGCCTCTACCCCCTAACTCCTCTACTAATCGAGCCGTACTACTTGTTTGATGTTTAGTATCCTCTTCAGGCTTCTCAGTAGCTGTATAATTACTTTCAGAACTTGAGACTGTTTCTTTTATACCAATTGCAACCAGCGCCGGTACAGTCGCTAAAGCTTTGAGCACTCCTCCAACGCGTTGCAAAGTACTACTTTCTTCATCATGTAATTTGCTTATCCCATCTAATGCTGTCTCTACAACATAATTGCGAGCTTTTATATAAACCGAATCTTCGTGAGTAACAATTAAGTGATTAGGGTTTTGCAGGATTTCTAAATAATGTGCCGCATTGGAATATACTAATTGCGGTGTAGCTATGCCAGAATATTCTCTATTACAAAAAATGCGATCACCAATCTCACCACTACTTTTTGCCAACACCTGACAGGCTGCGACAGAACAATTATTGTTTACAATATTGAATTGCGCCTTTTGCGACGATACAAACTCATTCATAGCTGCCAATAGTCTTTCTGGACTGACCCCGTGCTTCCCAGATGTATCAAGAGGTATCTCAACATTATGATCCGGAGGGAGGCCTGTAGTTAATGCAAGATTCAAATATTCTCTTAATATCGGTTTTTCAAGTTCATTTCTTATTAATGAATAATAGCCCACTCGAAAAGGTATAATATCTTGATCCAAATAGCGCTGAAGACCCTTTCTATATACCTCTTCTATAGTTTTTTTGTCCACACTTCCATTCATTTGATGTTCTAATTGAAATAACTCCCTAACAAATTCTTTATTATGTTTAATGTTATTATCTTTTAAAAGGTTCAGATAATCATCAACAAATTTAGATAGTTCCATAGGAAAATCACCCGCCTGATTTGAAATATATTGATGAAATAACTTTCTAATGGGGCCATCAGAGTCAGCATATTCAGAATATTTTTTCATTTTCATTTGGTAAATAGCTGCATTACCTTTATATTTGACATCCACTCCCTTATTAAGTTCGAATAAATCTGTGAGGTAAGTTGCAATTACCTTCTTTATA
>CAYUMZ010000038.1:0-10983 GCA_964446105.1 uncultured Gammaproteobacteria bacterium
ACCTTCCTGTAAAATTTCTTCTTGCAAATACGTCCCAATGTAGGTATTTAAATAGTGTTGAGGATTTTCTGACGAATATACTTTTGGCAACAGCCCATATTTTAATGCCTCGCCCAGCTTAAAATCATTGTCTAATTCCTGACAAGTAAGTGGATGCATAGTGTAACTTAGAGCTCTGCCTGCGAGTAAGTTAGCGCCGTCACGTTTTAATTTTCTGGCACTGGAACCTGTTAAGATAAATTTATAACCTTTAGATTCTATTAAACGATGCACCTCATTTAATAACTCTGGGATTTTTTGTACTTCATCAATGACGATCCAGTCTTTAAATCCTGGGGGAATAAGATTCTCAATACGACTAGGGTTTGAAATTAATTCGGTGTAAGTTGCCGTTTTTAACAAATTAAAGACCAGAGCATTAGGTAGATGGTGTGCTATCCAGTGGGTCTTCCCTGTCCCTCGAGGGCCTAGAAGCAAGCAGCTTTCTCTAGAGTCTGGTTTGATATTAAGAAGTCGATTGTACATGTAAGTTACCTTAACAAAGTCACTTCGTTATGTTAGCGCATATTCAAAATGCAGTCAATTTGGCAAGAGAAATTCTAAAAATGCTGCGTTTTTATCCTAGACGATGCTGAAAATGCTGGCTCTAGTGGTGGTAGGAGCGCCACAATGGCAATTAATTCATGAATAACATGTAAATATTATGTTTTTTATGTAACAATGAAGAACGGGGATAAATTAGCAAAGAAACCACTAGTCGCGTATTTGGGGATTAAGCCTAATATGATGATATACTGGCAATATGATTACAAAGACTTAGGGGGGTAGAATTATGAGAATGTATGATAGAGAAAATACTGCTAAAGCAAAGATGGTGGTCTTATTAGCCTTAGTTATCAATCAAGTATTAAGGATTGCACAGTGTTCTCAACATTACCGTGTTGAAATTACACACAAAGGTTTGCGAGTACGAGAAAGCACTCAAAATCCACCCAGTCTAAAAAAGAAAAATCTATTTATAACACTAATGATAAATTTACAAGCTGTGGGCATATTTAAGTTTGTCAATAAGTTAGAAGTTGTTAATGTAGATGGGAAGAATGTCAATCTAAACTATATATTTGTCACCCAGATTAATATTAAAAATTTATCGGCTTTGCTTGGAATAGATCTTACAGGAAAACCTGAAAATGTTGATGAGAAAGTGTGGGCAGTGATCCCTGAGGAGATTAAATCTCGCTGGAATAGATTTAGTCCTGATATTCAAGCGTATATTGTTACTTGCTGTGAAACTAAAGCAGAAGATGGATTTGCCAGTTTACTCGAAACAAAATTAATCAGCGATTCAAAGCGTTCACCTTTAACATTTGAAGTTCCGAATATACCAGTTCGGTTGCCCAATCCCGATTTGGAAAGCGGTGCTAGTAACGAAGTGTATGATTTGGTGGAAGTAATTAAAATTAGAGAGCGCGACCCGAATCATCCTGAACGACGTTTAGATCCAATGAATCGACGCCCTTTTGATCTCAAAGATGTTGTTCCCGCAAGAGAAATGCGAGAAGCAATAATGCAACAAGGTATGCAGAAAGGCCCCAAATAAATAAAAATTCTGAGAAGTATAATGAATCTGATAGTATGAATAGTTAACTAAATATTCTATTGTTAAATAGTTGAATATGAGTTGCGCTTCTGCCTATGATAACCAATTGATAGAGGAGTAGGACAATGAAAGCTATTCTATTGGGAATTTTATTGTTAGTGTGTTTTTTTGTCGTGTGGATAAAATGGAAGCACGCTGAAAAACCTTTTATTTCATTATTTCCGATTGAACATTATAATCAGAAGTTAGCGGATTGGATAAAATCGACTGATCCTCATTATGATGAGCGATTAATGAGTCAAGAAAAACAAGATGCACGATTCGAGGATTTTAAAAAACGAAACTTTGGTGAGATATCTCCTTGGGATTTGAGATATATAAAAAAGATTGCTTCTGAAAAAGCACCGAATGATATTAAAAGTAGTATTGTTAAGAATCTTGAAAAATTTAATAATAAAAATAAATCCGGTAAGGAGTTAAATTACGCAGAGAATTTTAGACTCTTGCAGCCAGTCTGGATAAAAAATATGGAGAAGAAATGTAATTTATCTCAATTCGATCATGTAAAGGTAGGTGCAATTTATCGCGCTATAACAATCGTTCATAGTCAAGGACGAGAATTGCCAACGGAAGAAGTGAGTTATCATCATTACACGTATGCAGGTGAAGGTTATCCTTTTGATAATATACAAAATGCATTGGTATGGGCGGGTACACCCGTTTATATTCTAGGAGAATCCGAAGGGGGTGATTGGGTTTTTGTGCAAACACCGAGTATTAGAGCGTGGATTAAAAGTACCGATATTGCTCGAGTCGATGAGGATTTTATTTCACAGTGGCGACAAGCCGCAAATAAACAATTACTTGCGATTATGGATACGGAGATTCCGATTGTAGATCAAGATGATCACGAATTTTGGAATTCTAGATTTATTGGGATGGTATTTCCTGGCGATAATGAAGGTGATAAATGGCGAATTATGATTCCAGTCCGCGATGAGCATGGAAAGGCACATATTCATTTTGCATTAGTATTACAGGATCAAGCACGTGTGATGCCCGCTCTCCCTGCTCCCCGCCAATTTATAACCTTAATGCAAAAGTTGATTGGTCGACCCTATGGATGGGGAGGTCTTTATTTGTATAATGATTGTGCTTCTGAATTAAAGAATTTATATACACCATTTGGTATTTGGCTGCCCATGTTGTCATCAGACCAAGTTAATTCTGGATTGTATTCTGTGGCTGTAGAAGATATAACAAAAGAGAAACCAGAAGGCCGGTTGGAATATTTAAAAACACATGGTCACCCTTTTATGACAATAGTATATGTGGGTGGTCATGTGGTTCTTTATTTAGGAACCTATCCAAATCCAGATGATCCTAAACATAGCCCTGTTGCTTTAACATATCAAAATGTCTGGAAATTAAGTCCGCATAATCCTCCGCCAGGAAAAGATCGTCGTTCTATTATTGGCAAATCAGTATTATTGCCTATACTACTCACCTATCCTGAAGACCCTGGCGTTGCTTCAGATGTTAATTGTAAATATTTTACAATGGGATTTTTAGATTCATAATTTAAACCTATCAGAAATATTTATTGAGTTTAAAAAATGGTCATCATGAGAAATGACAATAAGACTTCCTGGGTAAGCTCTCAATATTTGTATAACATGTTCTCGGGTTTCAAGGTCTAGATTATTGGTGATTTCGTCTAATATTAAGAGTCTTGGAGTTTTTGCAGCAATTAAGGCTAAAGATAGACGCGCTTTTTCACCACCAGATAACGTCGAGACTTTTGCAAATACAGCGTCATTTGTGAAAAATAAAAAATCACATAAATGCTGTCGAATTTCTGAATCTGGCCATTCAGGAACACTGTCTTGAAGTGTTCTAATGACTGATTTTTCAGAATCGAGCGTTGAATAATGTTGGTCAAAATAACCTATGTCATTTTGTTGTGGAGTTAACCAGACTCCGGTCTTCATAATTTCAGGAACGCCCAAAATAGCTTTAACCAAAGTTGATTTTCCGCTTCCGTTATTTCCAGTAATAGCTAGATGTTCGCCTTGCATGAGTTGTAAATTTAGGTGGCGCAAAAACAAATTATCATCTGAATATCCAACACATGCTTCATTAATACTGATGACTAGGTTTGAGCCAAAATCAGCAGCCGTCAATGAGAACTTAGGCAGGATGGTTTTAGGTATTTTTAATTCAGATAATCTATCTTGAAGATCCTGTTTCTTTTCGTTTATTTTTTCTTTTTTTCTTCCCGTTGTTTCTTCAGCGCGTAGAGCTTTTGCGTCACTTACCATGGTGGGCCATTTATTTTGACGAATACTTTTCATTCCTATTTTGCGGCTTTTTGCGGCGCGGTGTTGTTCTTGCATTAGTGCTCTATGCATGTCTTTCTTTTGTCGATTTAAAAAAGAGAGTTCATTTTCAATCGAAGTACGTTGGGTGATAATATCATTCATGTAATCGTTATATTGTCCCTTGAAAGTATGTATTCTTCCATTATCAATATGCCAAAAGCAATCCATGTTGTTTTCTAATAAATCGATGTCGTGTGATATAACGATTAAAGTCCCAGGATAATTTTCTAGCATGCGTAATAAAGCTTTCCGATTTGAAGTATCCAGATGATTGGTAGGCTCATCCAATAATAGACAATTCGGATATTTACACAATGCTTTGGTTAAAGCTTCATGGAAGCGTTCTGCCCCGCTCAATGAAGAATAGTCTTCAACAATTTGAGGGACGTAGCCGATCGAAACATCCCCAGGTATATGAACATTACCTGATGTTTGAAGATCGAGCCCCCCCAGCATTTTTAATAATGATGTTTTTCCACTGCCATTGCGGCCAATAATAGCAATTCTATCGGCATAATGAATGTCAGCGCTAAAATCGTCAAAGCATGGTTTATGTGGAAATGAAAGGCTCAGATTTCTGAGCTGGATAGGCTTATGTGTCATGTTTCACTCTCAAGTTCAAGGGCAACGGCCGAGAATACGGCGACTTTATTTGAGCCCTTTTTAGGGCCGACTTAAGAGTTGTGATACATGATACTTTACACCTCAAAATAACAAATGAGGCCAGCATTCTATAATTATTTAATTCAAAAGTCAATGACGAAGAGACTAATTCTTGAGGTTCGTCTTATTATAGGTAGGCATCATCTTGGTTTTTTGTGTTGATGAGTTGATGTTATCATAATAATGTGATACTATGCTATCACATTGATCCATAGGATAGATGAAAATTCTCTAACCACTTTGAATATGAGGAATATGATTAGATGGCAAAGAATCGATTTATAGCTCGAGCACTCGTTAGTGTATCAGACAAGACTGGATTGGTTGAATTTTGTAGCGAGTTGAAAAATTTCGGGGTTGAAATTATTTCAACCGGAGGAACTGCAAAATGGTTACGGGATTATAATATTCCAACGATTGAAGTGTCTGAAATCACTGGTTTTCCAGAAATGATGGATGGTCGAGTGAAGACGCTGCACCCCAAAATACATGCTGCCATCTTAGCTAGAGATGAAGATCAAGACATACTCCAGCAGTTTGATATTACACCTATAGATCTGGTGATTGTGAACTTATATCCCTTCAGTAAAACTGTTAAAAAAGAGAATTGCACTTTGGAGATGGCGATTGAAAACATTGATATTGGCGGTCCAACTCTGTTGCGGGCAGCGGCAAAAAATTGTAATCGAGTTACTGTTGTATCAGATTCTAATGATTACGAGCGAATCATTCAAGAAATGAAGAATAATAATGGAGGTATCACAGAAGCAACTCGGTACAATTTTGCTATGAAAGTATTTATAAACACTGCACTCTATGATAGAGAAATAGGAAATTATTTTAATAGGATATGTTCGAAAGAAGATAATTCAAAATTTCAACCTTTATTAAATATAGAATTGTTGAAGAAACAAGATTTACGATATGGCGAAAACCCTCATCAAGGTGGTGCGCTGTATGTTGAGGTGGGTCAATCTGAGCAAGGAATAGCCAACGCAAATCAAGTACAAGGAAAGGAGTTATCTTATAACAATATTGCTGATGCAGATGCTGCATTAGGATGTGTAAGAAATTTTATGACTTCACACGCATGCGTTATTGTTAAACATGCAAATCCTTGTGGTGTAGCATGTTCAGCCGATCAGATCACGGCTTATAATAATGCCTTCGCATGTGACCCAACGTCTGCTTTCGGTGGGATAATTGCATTTAATCAAATAGTAAGAGAGAAGACAGCAAAAAAAATATTAGAAAACCAATTTGTTGAGGTAGTTATAGCACCAGATTTTTCGCGCGGAGCTCGAAAGATATTTTCTAAAAAGACAGCAATACGATTGATGTCAGTTGGAAATTTACATGACAATCAAAATATCACATTTGACCTTAAACGAGTTAGTGGTGGGATTCTTGTCCAAGAGAGTGATAGTTTATCATATAAACATAATGAGATGCACTGTGTGACAAAAATAAAACCCACCACCGCGCAATTACAAGATTTACAGTTTGCATGGTCAGTCGTGAAATACGTAAAATCTAATGCAATTGTATTTGTAAGAGATACGAGAACTGTTGGTATTGGTGCTGGCCAAATGAGTAGAATAGATAGTTCTAAAATTGCTGTACAAAAAGCAATAGATGCAAATCTAGAACTCAAAGGAGCCGTTATGGCGTCAGACGCGTTCTTTCCTTTTCGTGATGCGCTCGATATTGTATCCAAATTGGGTATAGGCGCAATTATTCAACCTGGCGGTTCGATTCGGGACGATGAAGTTATTGCAGCCGCAGAAGAGGCCAAAATCGCAATGGTTTTTACGGGAATACGCCATTTTCGACACTAATCACTTGCAATATCCAATCGTAACTTTAAAAAGTTTTAATTTAAGTCTTGCAGTTTGTGAATTATTGTGATAGCATGATATTACGTTATTTTGACAATACGAGGTAAACTATGGACCCTGAACATCATCACTCAGAATTATTAAGCCGTTTGTATAAGGCTATTAGCTTGATTCGGACGGAAAAAGAAGCTGAGCAATTTTTGACGGATCTTTGTACACCTCAAGAGCTCAGCGCTTTAGCCGACCGGTGGCGGGTAGTGCAGCCGATTAAAGATGGTGTACCCTATCGTCAAATACACGATGAAACAGGCGTGAGTGTGACAACGATTGGGAGAGTCGCACGCTGCATTACCTACGGAACAGGTGGATATAACCTGATCTTTAGGAGGCAATTAAATGCAAAGAGAACAACGGATCAAAATAGCGATCCAAAAACAAGGGAGACTAAATGGTGATTCACTGGCGCTTCTAAGTGCTTGCGGATTAACTTTGTGTGAACAAACAGATGCCTTATTAAGGCCCTGCAATAATTTTCCTGCTGATATTCTTTTTATCAGAGACGATGATATTCCAACATTTGTTCAAGATGGTATTTGTCAGCTTGGTATTGTGGGTGAAAACGTTTTAATCGAGAACTCTAAAACGGAGCAATTAACAATATTAAAACGCTTAGGATTCGGTAAATGTCGACTTTCAATTGCAGTGCCAGAAGATTTCAATTTCAATGATATTTCAGATTTAAATAATATTCGCATAGCTACGAGTTATCCCAAAATATTAAAAACCTTTTGCATTAAAAACAATATCGATGTTGAGATTATTTATGTCTCTGGATCAGTAGAAATAGCTCCGAGTATAGGAATGTCAGATGCAGTTATGGACTTGGTTGCTTCTGGGAATACCCTAAAACAAAACGGATTACGAGAAGCAGTCTGTGTTTTGAATAGCGAGGCTCTACTGGTAACTCGAAAGACGGGTGGAGAGGCATATGAATATAATTAAATGGGAAAGCTGCTCCCTCAATCAGAGAGAGAGTGTATTAGAAAGGCCATTGATTAATCAAACCGAGAAAATAGTCACAAAGGTCAAAGAGATTATCGGAGATGTGAAAAATGGAGGTGATAATGCATGCTTAGAATATACAAAAAAATTCGATGGAGTTTTATTAGAAAAATTAGAAGTTGAAGAGGAAATACAGGATGCAAAAATTTGTGGAGATTTGGCAGATGCTTTGAAAGTATCAAGAAATAATATAATCAAGGTACAAAGTGCGCTATTGCCTAGGGAAAACAGCATAGAAGTTATTCCTGGGATGGTTTGTCAGCGGTTGTTTTGTCCGTTCGATTCGGTTGGATTATATATACCCGGTGGAAGCGCCCCTTTAATATCAACATTGTTGATGCTTGCAGTTCCAGCAAAAATAGCAGGATGTGAACAAATTATCATCTGCACACCGCCTAATAAAAATGGAAAAGTAGATCCTGCTCTATTATATGCCGCCAAACTGTGCGGTATAGATCGTATTTTTGTTTTAGGAGGTGCTCAAGCAATCGCAGCGATGGCATATGGAACAGAGACAATCCCAAAAGTGTGCAAAATATTTGGCCCAGGGAATACTTGGGTTACCGTTGCGAAACAATTAGTGGCTCAAGATCCGATAGGGCCGTCTATTGATTTACCTGCAGGACCATCAGAATTAATGGTAATTGCAGATAATAGCGCAAATGAAGAGATAGTTGCGGCTGATTTGCTATCTCAAGCTGAGCACTCGCCTGATTCTCAAGTTTTATTGTGCACTAATTCGATGAGAATTGCAGAATCAGTAAATAATGCATTGTGTATGCAATTAACCAGATTGACAAGGAAAAAAATAGCTGAACAGGCGCTCGAAAACAGCAAAATATTAATTGTGAATAATCTTGAAATAGCGATTGATATAGCGAATCAATATAGTCCGGAACATCTGAGCTTACAATGTGAAAATCCATCACAATGGATCAAAAAAATACGTAATGTTGGAACAGTATTTTTGGGTAGTAATGCGGCTGAATCTTTTGGTGATTACGTAACAGGCTCAAATCATGTGTTACCTACTTACGGAAAAGCCAGATCGTATAGTGGCTTATCTGTTTCTGATTTTTTTAGAAGTTATTCAGTGCAAAGCATGGATGATGAGGCTTTAGGTAAGATGAGTGATGCAACAATGAGAATTGCAGATGCCGAAGGACTTACTGCACACAGCTATGCAGTAAAAATAAGATTAATGGAGAAGGAGTTAATCGTATGATTTCCGAATTAATTCGTGATGATCTAAAAGATTTTTTGCCCTATGAAACTGCAAAGTTAGTTTCAGATGTTTCGTATGTTAGATTGCATGCTAATGAGTCACCTTGGTCCCTGAGTGATGATAATCTGAATAGATATCCTAAACAACTACGCAAAGAAATACCCTCGCGTTATTTTGGAATAAAACCAGAAGAATTGTTGATAACTAGAGGAAGTAACGAGGGCATCGACTTATTGATGCGGCTATTTTGTAAGGCGGGTAAGGATGAGGTTTCGATAATTACTCCAACATTTGGGATGTATAAAAATGCTGCAAAAATTCAAGGTATAAAGATAAACTCAATTGAATTAAAAGAAAATGAGGGGTTTAACTTTGACTCAGATAGAATTATTAGGGAAGTCAATAAAAAAACTAAATTATTGTTTATTTGTACCCCAAACAACCCGACAGGAAATTCAATGTCAGTTTTTGATATTGAAAAAATATGTACGTCCCTACAAAGGAAATGCATTGTTGTTGTAGATGAAGCCTATATAGAATTTTCCGAAGGCATCAGCGCGACAACTATCATTAATAAATATGAAAATCTTGTTGTGCTTAGAACACTATCAAAAGCATTTGCATTGGCTGGTGTCAGAGGTGGTTTTGTCATTGCGAACGAAAAAATGATCAATGCTATCCAATTAATACAACTACCCTATTGTATTCCAACACCCTGCATTCAAATAATTGAAAATGCTATGAACAATGAGAAAATTGTTAAAATGTGGATAAATACAACGGTAATAAAAAATTCGAGAAGATATTTAATCAGTAAATTTAACGAGATGGCAGTATTTGAAAAAGTGTATCCAAGCGAAACCAATTTTGTTCTGATTAAATTGAAAAATGCAGACGAGTTAGAAAAAGTCGCGGAAGAACGAGGGATTCTGCTCAGGAAGATAAGTGGTTTAAATAATTATTTGCGTATCAGCGTTGGAGATTTTGAAGAAAATCAAGCGCTGTTAGAAACCATACTGCTATGGAGGATGAATTGTGAATAATAAAATTTTATTTTTAGATCGAGACGGTACACTATTGATTGAACCAGAAGATGAACAAATTGATAGCTTGGAAAAATTTCAATTATTGCCCGGTGTTGTTAGTGCCCTGAAGAAATTAAAGGATTCTGGATATCAATTTGTTATGGTTAGTAATCAAGATTATCTTGGTGATTCTTCAAATCCATTAGAATCATTCGGTACGTTTCAGAAACTATTACTTGATATTTTATCCAGTGAGGGAATTAAATTTCAGGCCATTAGAATTTGTCCTCACCAAGAGTCTGATCGATGTCAATGTCGAAAACCTGCTGTTGGCTTAGTATTGGATTACATTCGAAGCCAAGAAATTGACCGTGAACGTAGTTTTGTAATTGGAGATCGACAATGTGATATTGATTTGTCGGTTGCAATGGGTTTGCAAGGGATAAGAATAGGAACTGAGGAATTTCCTGATTGGAAGACAATAGAATCATTTATTCTCAATCAAGAGAGAAAATTTCAATTAAAAAGAATTACCAATGAAACAAATGTCAATGTAGAAGTCAATTTAGATAGATCGGAGTTAATTAGAATAGATACGGGGATTAAATTTTTTGATCACATGTTAGAGCAATTTGCTAAACATAGCGGGATTGGGTTAGTGATTAAAGCTCATGGTGATTTGGAGATTGATGAGCATCACACTATTGAAGATATAGCCCTAGTATTAGGAGAAGTTGTCCGTCAAGCATTGGGAGATAAACGGGGTATAGAACGGTATGGTTTTGTGCTTCCAATGGACGAATCATTGGCAATGGTCGCATTAGATCTGAGTGGTAGACCATGCGCTAAAATAGAGGCCGAATTTGCAACGCCGCGTGTTAATGATTTTTCATCAGAAATGTTAGTGCATTTTTTACGATCGTTATCAGATTCAGCACGGATTGCGCTTCACGTACGGGTAACGGGTGAAAACACCCACCATATGTTTGAAGCTGTTTTTAAAGGTTTGGGACGTGCATTTTCACAGGCAATAAATAAGCGTAGTCAAGAGTTACCGACAACAAAGGGGGTGTTGTGATTGTAGTTATTACTGGGATAGGTCATAACCTATCTTCGTTGAAATTTGCGTTGGAAAGATTAGGAGTTAAAGCAATTTATTCTGATGATTTGGAAGTGATTAGAAGTGCAA
>CAYUMZ010000039.1:0-10609 GCA_964446105.1 uncultured Gammaproteobacteria bacterium
GTTTCCCCCACAAGTACCTGAAACTTGCGTGTCTACCAATTTCACCACCTCGGCAATGACGCAAATAAGACTCTAACGGCCTCATATCCCCTTGTCAATCAAACCTCCCAAAACCCACACTTTTCCAGGAGCTGCTATACTTACAGTGTAAGAGTTAAGTAATGAAGTTAGATAGGTAGTGTTAAGGCTAGAAAGCCCGTATTTAAAGCTTTCTAGCGGGTAGAGTAAGAGGTGGTATTATGAGCATGTTTGAAATCATCCGTGCTCGAGGTACGGGAGCAACAGAAGCGGTAGAACCCGGCAATAGCATTGTTATCGATACGGGTGACCGAATCGTATGTGATCAATCGTTCACAGAGGTGACGTCGATCGCGCGAATTGACAATAATTTACAACTTAAAATTGCCGATAATCCAGCGATAGTATTTAATCAATTTTTCAGTGCACAAAATCCCCTTATTCAGTTTAGTGATAAACAATTATCCCTTGATGAATTAAATAAATTATTATCAGTACATTTGAGATTGCAAGATAATAATAGTGTTGAACACAATATCGCTCTTTTACCGGGTAGTGAAATACTAACAAAACCTGGTGATAATTATTTTTTAGACTCTAAACTTTTCAATATAAAAGATTTACATCGACAAGACTTTAATTTAATTATTCAATCTCACGATCAAGAAGCTAAAGTTATTGCGATTTTAAGTGGCTTTTTCACTAAACCGGAAGTGGGGATAGCGCTACCGCAATTGCATATTGTTGATCCAAGTATCGGCGCAACAAAAGAAATGATTGTGCATCCACACTCGACTATATTCCAATGGGAAGGTGAGCCATTGCCAACAGCGGTGGTTGGATCATTGTATGGATATTATTTTCAACTGCAGGGTGCGGATGCCGATAAATTTATATTAGTCGCAAAAACAAGTGAAGGTGAATTACCTCCATGGATGACTTTTTCTCACGTAGACGGTGGAAAATATTATCTCGCTGGAATTCCGACAGCAGAATCTGCCGGTCATACCGAAATAGTCATCAATGCCTATTCAACACAGAATAATATCGGTTTTCATACACAACAATCATTTCAGCTACACGTTAAAACTATTGATGACACAGTAACGCGCCATACCGTTGGTGATGTAGCGACTGCTGAATTTAGAAGTTTAAGCGAAACGATAACAGCAGATAGTTTTGTTACCGGTATTGTTGCTGTAGATCAAATGCCTTATATGTCTATGCCGGAAATTGCTGTTGTTACAGGATTGGCAGCAATAAATCCGGTTACGATGACTCAAATGTTCAGTAATTATACCACACCAGAAGAAATTCATTCAGCCAAAGAACTCAGCGAACAAACAATGCTTACGGCATCACAAGAAATTCTACCAGAAGAGATCGTGAATCACGTTGTTGCTACCAGTCATACACAAGAGGCGGGTGCTCATGTTGTGCATGGAGTGGCTCCTGTTCAAATTGTCGCTCAACCTGCAGCATCTACAACGACTTCATCAACTCAAACAACTCCTGCAAGCTCGCCACAACCACCCAGTGAGCCTTTAACATCAACGTCTCAAACCACATCGACAAATACCGACATGGTGATAATGTCGACGCCAACAAATAATAATGGTTCAAATAATAACTTGCTGACAATTATAACAACGCCACCACCTCCGCCACCGACATTTATCACTTTAGAATCCTATTTAGATGGCACACATGGCATAATATTAGATGGTGATATATTCTTTGGATCTTACCCTGGAAGATTAGGTACTTCAGCGTTTATTATTCCTAATGCTACAGGTAACGGGTTTGGTGTACTAGTCGATTCATCAATCACAGGCAGAACTGCAGGAAACACTCTCGGCGACGTGTACTATTTAAATGGTCAATCTGCTTTTCCAAGGGAATTTCATATTACTGATCCCGGTGTTAGTGGTACAGTATTTTCACCACCTTTCAATCAGGTGTTGTACCCAACTCAAATCTATAATGCCAGTGATTTTAATGGTGACGGGTATGCCGATATGTTTTTTGTTGCTTACACTAATCAAGGATTCACATCGTATATTGTTTTTGGATCAGGAGCCGGTTTTCCATCTAATGTTAATCTCGGCAATTTAGTAAGCTCTGGTGGTGCAATGGCACTGACCTCAGCTAACCCATTTACCAATGGTGGGGCATTGGGTGATATCAATGGCGATGGACTAAGTGATGTTGGGTTGGTGAAAACAATATCGTTTCCTGGATTTACACAAGCGTATGTCTTTTTAGGCACACATACTCCACCGACATCATTGGATGTCAGTTCTTTAGATGGTACGAATGGATTTACCATTACAGCAAGTGGTAGATTTGGTATAGGCCAATCAAATACTATTATGGGTATCGACATCAATGGAGATGGATTTAATGATATTTTATTTAAAACTTATAATGGTGTAATTGACACGGCTACCGTCATTTTTGGAAGTGGTTCAGGATTTCCATCATCTTTTGATGTTGGTAATGTGGGCCAACCTGGACAACCAGCAGGATTTGTAATTTTTAATAGTACTGATTCACTATCTTCTAGCCACCATTTTGCCGATCCTGCAGTGAATATCGGTAATTTTAATGGTAGCAATATTGACAGTCTTGTCATTAATGAATTAAATCTTTTTACGCTAAACTCATCAACCTACGTAGTATTTGGAAGTCATTCTTTTACCAATAATGTTAATTTGGATTTAAGTACCTTGAATGGTTCGAATGGGTTTGAATTAACATCTTCTGCGCCACAACATTATGTGACAAGCATTGCTTACCTCGGCGATGTCAATGGTGATGGAATAGCTGATTTTGGTTTTATCGATAAAAGTGCTTATGGTGGAAAAGGTGCGGCTTACATCATATTTGGTAGCACAAATCCTTTCCCAGCAGTCATTGATTATTCACATTTGTCACCTAATCAAGGTTTTGTCATTCAATTTACCCCAGGAGTTTCCGCTACAACAATAGGAGGCGGTGGAGATTTAAACGGCGATGGCCTTGCGGACATTATATTGAGTAATCCAACCACCAATGTAGGGCCTGCGCCTGCCTATGGGGCTAGTGGGGTGAGTTATATTGTTTTTGGTAGCAACTTTAATGGTGTAATTACGCTTAAAGGTACTGCAGGTTCTGAGACTTTGACTGGAACCAATGGTAACGACGTTATTTATGGTGGAGGTGGCAATGATATCATTAATGCGCTCGGAGGAAATGATTTTATTGATGCTCCAGGAAATACTCGAATTTATGCTGGAGCAGGTAATGACACTATCGTTTATTATCATGATGACGCACCGGTAAGTGGAGGAACAGGTACTGATACCTTATGGTTTAAATACGATAATACTCACGTTAGCTTTATTGGTGCGACCAACTACACCGGTATCGATGCAATTAATTTGGCAGCGATGCAAAATATGGTCGGAAACAGTGTTACTCTGGATGCTTCAACAATAGCATATATGTCAGATGCGAATTTAATGACGATTAACGGCAATGCACATGATATTCTCACATTAACTGCAACCGATTTTTGGACTCCATCTTCTGTATTAGCTGGATATACAACGTATACTTCAATGAGTGGATCTGTAGTAAATGTACAAAATGCGGTGCATGTTACATTTGCTCCACCGTCTACCCCAGTCACTTTATCCTACACGATTAGTTCACTAATGGACGGGGTTCACGGATTTGAATTAACTAACACACCATTATTACACGCAACCAGTTCAACAATTATTCAAAATGGCGATGGTTTTGGAGATTTATTTATTGCAAACGGATTTAGTGCAGGAGCAAGTCCTTATACAAGAGCCTTTATTGTCGATGGTCAAGCATCATTTGGTGCTGTTTTACCTTTTAATGATCCTTCATTGACAACATCTTTATTTAATAATACATCATTTGGATCACCAATTTCAGCGTATGGTCAGCATGTTAATTCTATCGGCGATTTTAATGGTGACGGTGTTAATGATATTTTAATATCAGAATTTTTTGGTGGCTATTCACATATTATTTTGGGACAACCTTCGGGTTTTCCATCTACATCATCAATTGCCAGTGTAGGAATCAATCTGCCAGGACATTATAACGCTACTACATCTGCTGCATTAGGAGACGTGAATGGTGATGGATTAAGCGATATTGCATTAAGTGATTCTCAATCACCTTGGGCCGCTGTTATTTTCGGAACCACAACACCGGGTAGCTTCATTAATACAACGACTCTTAATGGTACTAATGGTTTCGAAATAGTACGACCCGGTTCGAATTTAGCAGCGGGAATTCAAGATGTAGGTGCTGTAGATTTAACAGGTGATGGAAAAAATGATGTTTTTATCAGCTATTATGATACAACCTCGCATGTTGGAAGTATCGGTGTCATATTAGGAAATTCACCCGCATTTTCTCCGTTTGTATCTGTTTCATCGGCTGGTATTGTTGGAGCCAATGGATTTTTAATCACTAATTCAGGCGCTACTCCAGGACCCGCAGATTATTTAGCATATCCAACGGATATTGGTACTTTTAACGGAAGCGGAGTTGATTCTATTGCTATCGCTTCACAAAATTCAGTTTACGTTATTTTCGGTAATACTGCATTTAATACAAGTTCAAATTTTGATGTGGGCTCTTTAAACGGTACTAATGGTTTTGAATTAACAGCTTCAGGCGTCCATAACATTACTAGTGTTGCTTATTTAGGTGATGTTAATGGTGATGGATTACCCGATTTTGCATTCTTCGACGGTGCTGCTAATGGTGGTCAGGGCGCTGTCTACGTCATATTTGGTAGCTCAGCAGGCTTTGCACCCGTAATAGATTATACTAACCTGAATTCTACTCAAGGATTTGAAATAACGAATCCTGCAGGATTTACTTATAACCAAACAGTGGCCGGACTGTTAGGTGCAGCCACTGTGAGCGGTGGTGGCGATTTAAATGGTGATGGGCTAGGAGATATAGTCATTACGAGCGGTAGTAATGAATATGTGATATACGGTCGTAATTTTAATGGAGCGATTACACAATTAGGTGATCCAAATCACACTGTTATTCAAGGAACTGGAAGCCATGATGTTATTTTCGCTGGATCGGGTGACCACACTATTGTAGGAGGATCCGGATTTACATTTATAGATTCAGGTACTGGACATGATATTATTAATGGTGGTCCTGGAATCAACACCATAGTTTATAGTGCATTAGACACATCCGTTGATGCAGGAATTGGCGGGCCAAATACGTTATGGTTAGAAAATGATGGCATCATTGCGAATTTGCAAAATACTACAATATTTAAAGATTTTGATGTGATTGACTTACGTCCTTTACGTTCGCTACAAGGTAATGAAGTAGATTTAAATCCACAGGGTGTTTCTAATATGTCACACAATAATACATTACAAGTTGAAGGTGGCGCTCATGATAGTCTAGTATTACACAATAGCGGTCTCGATGTGTGGAGTGCAGGACCCGTTGTTAATCTCGGGGGATTTTTGTATACGACTTATACATCAGCAGTTACACATTCAACTGTGTATGCCGAAAATACTTTGAATCATGTCACAGTTGTTTAATATGATATGCAAATGTCAGTTTCTGCTAACGTAAGCGAATATTCCCCAGGTTACAGAAGTTGCTTAAACAATGTATGCTGAAAATACTCTCAGCCATCTAACTATTGTTTAAACGTGCTGCCATCGAATTCTGCTTCAGCTAAATGGAAACAAAAATCATCTGAAACACGGTCATAAGTCTCTTTTGCCTTAATATATTCATCATGCAATACTCTTATCAGATCAGAATTACTACAACGTTTAGAGTCTTGATATTTTTTTTCGGCTTTTTGCATTTTTTCTTCAAGAAGTATTAGTATTGATTTTCGATTGTTTTTCTGAATGGTGCCTGGAACTACAGCTTTAGCAGACATCCATGCCAGGGTAGGAAGCGGGCGTTTACGATCGATATGAAACACTTTCGGGCTAATGGTATTGTTAACACATTTTTGTAGCTCAGAAAATAGTAAAATGCCTACATGTTCAAAACCTGAATTTACCAAAAACGCTCTCAGGGTCATGGCATTATCTAAGGTATTTGTTGCAATTAACCTAATGTCTTGACCAAAAACAAGAGGTTTATTTGCTCTGAATTCTTGCGTACTAAACCGAGAAATTGTGATAGCCTCATCATTTTGGCTGAGAAGAATAATAGGGAAGTTTGTCGTTAACAATCTATTCGTAAGCTGGTCATTTAAGATAGTAGGATGCTGAGTATTAAATACATTCACCAATAAATCTACGTTTTTTTCCATATGCTCGATATGTTTTAATGTGAAGATTTGAGTTGCTACGAGAAATTGGCAATCGGGAAAACGTCTAAAATACTCAAGGAGGTACCAGTTGATACTCTCTTGTGAATCGTTAGATGCAAGCATTGTAAAATCTTTAGAATAATCACAATGTATTTCGATTGGATCAAGCGGATCCATTTTAACATCTAACCAATTTCCATACATATAATCATAATGATTGGGTAATATAAAAAGAAGCAATAATGGATATACACTTTCTCGAGTTGGATTGGAATAGATTTCTTTAATATCGAAATGGTATTCTCTAATTTTGTTGATAAAATGAGACATTGTGAGTGATTCATAGATAAGATCAGAAACTATTTGAGGATTTCCTTTCGTGGTATAGCAAACGTTACTGTTGACACGAAGATATTGGTGAAGTAGTAAAAATAAATAGAAAAATTGTATTGTAGCTTTATAGAGCTCGAAAAATCGATTTTTCTCATCAGCTTCGAATAAGGCGCTGTCAGCAATACCTAATAATTTAGCCCTAGTATAATAGACTAAAAAGGTGTGTAAATATGTGAAGCCGGAATCAATGCAGAGTTTATAATAACTTTTAACAAGCTTGATTGTATTATTAATTAGGTTATCTTCTGTTATTTCTCCGGCATCTTTAGAAGCATACTCTAAAATATTACGAAGATCATATTGAGTCTTATCATCTGTACAGAGCCTCAATCGTCCAAAGCATAATAATGAGCTATCTGTGAATTTTCTGCTTGCACCATGTCGAGATAACTCACCAGTGAAAGGAGCGAGTCCCTGTGAGAGTAACTGCAGTGGTGAGGTTAATTCAGGTGATAATCCACGTTCCTTCATTAATTTGAGTATGGGTAAGACACCCGACTGTGTGCCATGAATAAAAGGGTCAAAAGCTAACTCAGCTTTAGCAAAATCAGTGCATCTAGGCACTTCTTCATTTAAAAAATCTGCGAAATACAGATAAGATTTCATATGTGCAGTTAATACCGACACTACATCTGGAGCATGCTCAAATTGAACTTTAAGAGATCGAATAAAGTGTTGTCCCGTTCTTTCTGTGCTGATCGTTTGATTTCCTAAGATTAACTTACAGTCAAAATACATATCTCCTTGATCCCAAATTACAGTGTGTAATTGTTGTCCAAGCTTTATAAACAAGGGTAAATGTTGGTGTTCAGAATAACCGGGAATGTCACTTAATTGTCGTATAACAAATGAAAAATTAAATTCACCACGGCAATGCATAGTGTCTAAACAGTCTGATAGGTTTATGATTTTACGAACAAAATGTGCGTAAATTACCGGTAATGACGGCAATGCATTTTGGCAGTATTTTTCAAATTCAGTAATATGATCTTTATTTGCAGTGGCTGACTCAAAGAAATCAGCAATAGATTCTGGAAATCCACTATTGAGTAAAGCCAGTTTCAAGTTCACGCCACTCTGTTTATCCCAACGATCTTCGGCTTCATCTTCTCTCGCAGAGTCATGATAAATTACACTGGCGCGGATCAGTTTAATTAATAAGGATTGTTCAATAAGTAACGTTTCTGATAATGCTTGAATCGATTCTGAGGTATATTGAGGAAAGCATTGACGAAATAAATCTATTAGAACTAAAGGGAGGATACATGCACGTCCAACATGCTCAGCACCATGCAAAAGTCGTTCGATATGGCCGTCTCGTAGACTTTTTTTGTGGACGACAATAGTCTTTTGTCTGATGCGATCTTTTTGGGGGAAAGGGAGTAAATAAAATGTATCAATTGCTTTTTGAAAAAACTCATAGAGATCCCAATCAGGAATTTGCACCTTGTTTTTCATGATTTCACATACTAATTCAATAATTTGGATGCATTATCCAGCATTATTAATGAAATGTCAATAGAAAGCTCTGGATTCTCAGTCAGATTATTGATGCTCGCTTCTGATCCAAGGCGCCTATTATCGTTCCTCGCGGACCTGAATATGATTCTGATCTACTGATTTATTTTTAGCAGGGAAGGGTGATAGCTCGTTGAGTAGGGTTGTATTTGACTTGTTAAGGACTTCCTCACAATTGTTTTCTTGGTATTGTCGTAGAATATCTGCCTGTTTGGCTGGAGATGACCACGCAGTGTCGTGGTTTTGATCCATGCTGTAGAAGACGATGTCGCGTTTGAGGCGACTGCAAAGTTGGTTTTGAGTGGTATCGCGTTTGCTCATATCGAAAGGAGAATTAAGGCCGCAGCCAGTTAGGAAGCTAGAAAGTAAAAATCCTAACATGAGTGTCCTTGTAAAGCTCATTGTTTTCTCCTAATTTTAACGTAAAAGTATCGATATTTGCCATAAAACAGCAACTCTAGTGATTCTGGCTGCGTTTTACCGTAATAATAAGATAAGTTAACCATGAAAAGATCTGAATTTCCAGCTACAATGTTAGATTGGGGTCAGGCGTGCAAGTTTGCATTCAGATTAGGGGAGGGGTCATAGGAGTGCATTATGGGGTCAGATCTAAGTTTGATGGGTTCTTACAGAGTAGGAGGTGACTCCTTCCACTCTGTAAGAACCCATCAAACTTAGATCTGACCCCATAATGATTAGATTAGTTAAGATTTGACCCCTCCCCTCAAACTTGCATGCCTGACCCCCTACACAAGGAGACTCTGTGTCTAAGCGATTTAAAAAAAAGGATCCGTTTGCTGAACGAGAAGCGCAAAAATATGAGCGCCCGATTGCTAGCCGTGAATTAATCATGTCATTTTTGGAAGACGGTGGAAAATCTGTTTCATTCAAAGAAATCTATACTGCTTTTGAAATGCATGAAGAAGAGCAACAACTCGCACTTAAACGTCGATTACGTGCCATGGAACGTGATGGCCAAATCGTTCGAACACGTGCCAAAAAATACAGCATTGTTGTTCCCATGGAACTCATACGTGGACGTGTTATAGGCAGACGCGATGGATATGGTTTTGTTGAGCCGGAATCAGGCGGAGATGATATTTTTCTTTCGCCGTATCAAATGCGCGCTGTTTTTCCAGATGATATTGTGCAAGTTAGAGCTGTTGGGACTGACCGACGTGGACGTCCTGAAGGAACTATTGTGGAAATTCTTGAGCGAAATACACATCAAATTGTAGGGCGATTGTTTCATGAGCAGGGAGTTGATTTTGTCGTTCCAGAACAAAAAAATATTAATCAGGATATTTTAATTCCAGAAAATCACTCTGGTACTGCAGAACCAGGCCAATATGTCGTCGTTAAAATCACCAAACAACCGTCTCAGCGTCGACAACCCGTTGGAGAAATCATTGAAGTCTTGGGTGATCGACGTGAACCTGGAATGGAAACAGAAGTCGCGATTCGTTCACATGGGTTACGTCATTTATGGCCCATTGAGGTTGCACAAGAAATACGAAAAATACCTCAGAAAGTAAATGAAGGCGAAATTAACAAAGAGAGGAAAGATTTACGAAAGTTACCTTTCGTAACCATTGATGGAGCTGATGCAAAAGATTTTGATGATGCGGTTTATTGTCATCCTAGCGATAATGGACAATGGGTGTTGTATGTCGCGATTGCTGATGTTAGTCATTATGTAAAACCTAATTCAGCACTCGATCAAGAAGCATATTTAAGAGGTAATTCTGTTTATTTTCCTAGTCGTGTGATTCCCATGCTTCCTGAGGCATTATCAAACGAAATCTGCTCCTTAAAACCAAAAGTAGATCGTATGGTAATGGTTTGCCAAATGGAAATTAATAAAGAGGGTAAACTCGAAAATTATGATTTTTATTCAGGAGTTATTCGCTCTCATGCAAGATTAACCTATGCTGAAGTTGCGAGAATGTTAGAGTATCCTGAAAAATATAATAATGACCTATTGAAACATTTACAAAATCTTCACCTACTGTATAAAAAGCTCTATAAACAAAGAACAATTAGAGGTGCACTGAATTTTGAAACCACGGAAACACGAATTATTTTTGATGAACAAGATAAAATACGTCAAATAGTTCCTGTGGTTAGAAATGATGCGCATAAAATTATTGAAGAATGTATGCTGGTTGCTAATGTAGCGACGGCTCGTTTTTTACAACATCATAAAATGCCCGTTTTGTACAGAGTTCATGAAGGGCCTACCAATGAACGTCTCGAAAAATTGCATGACTTTTTACGAGGCGTTGGGCTAAGACTGGGTGGTGGAGAAACCCCTGGCTCGCAAGATTATGCGAAACT
>CAYUMZ010000040.1:0-10583 GCA_964446105.1 uncultured Gammaproteobacteria bacterium
CTGCAAACGCAGTCGTATTAGGATTTAACGTACGTGCAGATGCTATCGCACGACAAATTGTAGAAAATGAAGGCGTTGATTTACGCTATTACAGTGTGATTTACGATTTAATTGATGATATCAAAGCTGCGTTGTCAGGATTACTTTCGCCTGAACAGCAAGAAAAAATTGTGGGATTGGCGCAAGTGCGCGATGTATTCCGATCAACAAAATTTGGTGCTATTGCAGGATGCATGGTGCTCGACGGTACTCTAAAACGTAATTTACCGATTCGTGTACTCAGAGAAAATGTTGTTATTTATACAGGCCATTTAGAATCTTTGCGTCGCTTTAAAGATGATGTTAATGAAGTGAAAAAAGGCATGGAATGTGGTATCGGTGTAAAAGATTACAACGATGTTAAAGCAGGTGACCAAATTGAAGCCTTCGAAACCTTCTCTGTAGCTCGTACCCTTTAATTTTCATTTGAATTATTTATGAAAAAATCCAATGATAGAACCCGGCGCGTTGCGGATCTCATACAACGTGAAGTAGCGAAAATTATTCATCGTGAATCCACGGATCCGAAGATTCGTTTAGTAACATTAACAGCCGTTAAAGTTTCACCGGATTATTCGCTTGCGACTATTTATGTTGTAGTGCCAGACGAACAAGAAATTAAACCCATTATTCAAATATTGAACGATTCCGCAAAAGAATATCGACATTTTTTAGCTAAAGAAGTGAATATGCGAACCACACCAAAATTGCGTTTTATTTATGATGAATCTATTGCGTACAGCCGAAAAATGGGTGAGCTCATTCAAAAAGCAACCGCAAAAATTCGAAACGAAGATGATGACCAAGACAAAAATTAATGTCGACGGATTATTATTGTTGGATAAACCGCTCGGTCTTTCTTCCAATGCGGCTTTGCAAAAAGTAAAAAGACTGTTTAATGCGCGTAAAGCAGGGCACACAGGAAGTCTTGATCCGTTAGCAACAGGCATGTTGCCTATTTGTTTTGGCGAAGCCACCAAATTTACTCAGTTTCTTCTCGATGCCGATAAAACCTATGAGACCACTGCAAAATTAGGCGTGATTACCGAATCTGGCGATGCAGAGGGGCAGGTTATAGAAACAAGAGAAGTAAAAGATATTTCACTTGAAAAAATAAACGCTGTATTAGAAAAATTTCGAGGTGAATCGCACCAAATTCCTCCAATGTATTCTGCCTTAAAACAGAAGGGAAAACCTTTGTATGAATTAGCGCGAGCGGGCATTTCAGTGCCACGTGAGCCGCGCAAAATAAATATTCATCAGCTGGAGTTAGTGCAATTTTCTCGGGATGAATTAAGTTTGTCCGTTGTTTGTAGTAAAGGTACCTATATTAGATCGTTAGTGGAAGATATTGGATTGGCACTGGGATGTGGTGCGCATGTTAGTGTCTTGAGACGAACATCCGTTGCGGATTTTGAATCAAATAAAATGGTGACGGTCGATGAATTAGTTGCTTTATCTGAAGTGCAAAAAGAAAAAGAGATGCTAGAAACTCTATTGCCCGTTGATAGCCTTGTGAGTTATTTGCCCGTTATTCAGTTAAATACACAGGATGTTATTTCCGTTAGAAAAGGCCAGCGTATCCAATGTACTCATGATAAAAACTACGGTAGTGACGTGACATTGGTGAGAGTGTATGATCCACAAAATCATTTTATTGGGCTTTGTGAGTTAAGTTCTGAAGGTTATCTGAAACCTACAAGATTACTGGCTACGCAGTGAGGGATGGGGTCAAGTCTTGACAAATAGACAAATGTACATTTGTCTATTTGTCAAGACTTGACCCCATCCCTAAACGGAAACACTATGAAATCATTATCTGGATTTTCTCTCACAGAATTATTAGTGGTCATCACATTATCTTCCATAGTGATCGGAATAGGGATTCCTTCGTATCTACATACGATTGCTAATTATCGAATGCGCTGTGCAGCCCAACAATTAATACAAGCCATTAATCAAGCTAAAGAATTCGCGCTTAATTTTAAGACTAATATTTCGCTATGTGGAAGTGGCAATGGTTTTTTTTGTGATGGCAAATGGGTGGAGGGTCAAATTATTATTAATAAAAGCTCAAATAAAGTCGTATCAATTTTTCCAGCTTTACCACAAGGGATTTCAGTATCTTGGCGTTCTAATTTGGGCCATAATGATCAAATTGTTTTTACTCCACTAGGGATACCAGAGGGCCAGTGGGGCAGTTTTTGGCTTGAAAATCGCAATGGTAATATGAAACGTCTAATATTTAACGCAATGGGAAGTATTACATCTTAGTTTACGAATCAATTCGTGGATATTGCATAAACATTATCTAGGGATTATTCGCTTCTACTGCCACGAGGTGACACAGGTTTTGATGTGGTATCCGTATTCGCTTTTTTAGCTGCCTCTTTTTCAGCTTTTGCAGCTTGTACTTTTGAATGATTCATCATGTCCTGAGCTTGTGGTGGTAGTCTCGTTGTTTCTCTATGCTCAGCTATTTTACCTCGTATTTCATCTAAACGAGCTTTGCTCGCTTCTTTACGTGCCTCTGATCGAACTTCTAATTTAGAAATTTCGCGATTAAGTTTTTTTACTTCCGTAATATTTTTTAGAGTCTGATAATCTTGACGGGTTTCAGCGACCTTCGTTAGTAATGCTTTAGCTTTTGCTTTAACTTCAGCAATTTGAGTTCTTAATTTTTCAAGATCTTCAGAAGTTGCGTGCTCTGTCTCGTCTTGCTTTTTAGCAGGTTCTTCAGTTTTTTGTTTTTTGTGATCAGCTTCAATTTCTTCTTTTGAAAATTGTCGTGCAAGGCGTTTTGAACCTCTTTTTGATACCTGAGTATCAGATTTAGATAAAGCATCTATTGATGGATCACGATGAACTCCAATTACAGCTCCACTTCTTTGCCTTGTAATAGGAACTTCGTCATTAGATACTGTTTTGGAATGAACACTTTCTTTTATTTTGCTTTGAAGTGTTTCTACAAGTTCCAGAAAACTTTTCACTTCTCGGTCTTCTTGGTTGGTTGGGTCGTTACTACTTTTCACTGTCTTTCCTAATTTGTTTGATGTATTTGCTATGGCACGGTAGTTAGATTCAAGAGATTGAATATTACTTGAGTTAGTCTCTTTTTTAGCATTTTCCCATTTGCGATTTGCTTCATTTTGAATAGGTCCGCTTATCAATGAAAAGATAGTATTGGCTGGACTCATTTTTTCTGCGGCTGATAGTAAAGAATTGGGTACTTTAAACTCTTTAACGCAATCATGAACGTTTTGGACGTATTTTTTTGCTAGAGATTCCATATTATTTACTTTGCCTACTGCGAATTTAATTGCTGTACTATAAATGCTATGTTCGCGTAAGTTAGTTGATTTTTGAACTTTTTCAGCTCTTTCCATTTCTTTCATGACTAGTTTTTCAATGAATTCATCTAATTGTGTTTCAGTGAGATCCTGTCTCATTAAGTGAAAAGTTTGCTCACCTATCGCACCTCCCGTTAATTGATTTTTTATTACAAATTCAATTCTTTCATCTACGTTTGGCGATGATTCAAGGAAGCCTTGAACTAATCTTTCCTTATCCAATAAGCTTATTTTTCGTTCTAATTCTCCTGCCTCGTAGTCTTTTAATCCCCCCTTCATTATTTCCATAATTAGTTTCTTGTTTTTGTCATCTATTGGGATATCAGAATTATTTCTTAAGTATTTTAATCTATCTTCCACTGAGGGTGGGTTGAGTTTCCTACCCCAAGATTTTGGCGCAACAAAATCTTTTAATGCTTTAAGTTGAGCATTTGATACAACCTTCTCTTCCATAAATATCACCTATCGTAACTAATTGAGTTTATATGATTTGCCTACTGCAATTATAGTTGAAACTCCTGATTTTGCCTGTTTATGGGGGGGAAGTGGTTCGAATATGCTCGAAAGCCTTGTATTGGCGGCCGTTTCGGGGTATAGTGCCCTGTTGCCCAGGGTCTGTAATGACAGCGGATCGGGGCTTAAACCATGTTAATCAACCTATAAGGGGAACTATAATGTCATTGACAGCGCAAGATACACAGGCGGTCATTAAGGCGTACCAACGCTCTGAAGGCGATACAGGGTCTACAGAGGTTCAGGTGGCGGTTTTATCGACTCGAATCAACCATCTTACCGAGCATTTCAAGGCTCATCCTCACGATCATCATTCTCGACGCGGATTACTTCGACTGGTGAACTTACGCCGTAAGTTGCTGGCCTATCTGAAAAACATCGATATTACGCGATACCGTGACTTGATCAAGCGATTAGATCTACGTGGATAATTTCACGAACCATTCTTCGATTTTCGCAGTTCAGAAGGATCTGGACTCCTGATCGATCAACTTATTTTTTAAAGGAAACTTATTGTGTTTAATGTAGTAAAGAAAACGTTTCAATATGGGTCACATACTGTGACTTTGGAAACTGGCGAGATTGCTCGTCAAGCCACCGGCGCAGTGTTGGTGAGTATGGGACAGACCGTCGTTTTGTGTACGGTTGTTGGTCAGTCTACCCCAAAACCGGGCATTGATTTTTTCCCGCTGACAGTTATTTATCAAGAAAAAGCGTATGCCGCTGGAAAAATTCCTGGTGGATTTTTGAAACGTGAAGGTCGTCCGAGTGAACATGAAACATTAGTTTCACGATTAATTGATCGTCCATTACGTCCTTTATTTCCAGAAGGATTTACTAATGAAGTTCAGGTTATTGCGACAGTGATGTCGGCTGATGAAAATGTTCCTTCTGATATTCCTGCATTAATTGGATGTTCTGCTGCGTTAGCGATTTCAGGAATTCCATTTAATGGTCCTGTTGCCGCAGCGCGAGTAGGTTATCGTGAGGGTCAATTTTTATTGAATCCTGATAGTGAAGATTTAGCAACATCACAGTTAGATTTAGTGGTTGCTGGAACAAAAGATGCGGTGTTGATGGTTGAATCAGAAGCTCAACAACTTCCAGAATCGGTGATGTTAGAAGCGGTTATGTTTGGTCATGAAAAAAGTCAGGTTGTTATTAATGCGATTAATGAATTAAAAGAAGAAGCGGGTAAAGCGCGATGGGAATTTTCTCCGCCTGCAACTGAATCTGAGCTTACTCAAAAAATTAATGCATTGGCTGCTAAAGAAATGGCAGAGGTGTATAAATTACACGATAAAGGGGCTCGTCATGATGCAGTTCATGCGTTATTTAATCGTGTGGTTACTGATCTTTGCACAGCAGATCCGACAGCACCGACAGAAGAAAGTGTTCGGGATCATTTGTCTGTTTTAGAAAAGAAAGTGGTGCGTGATCAATTATTGCATTTTGGTGAGCGTATTGATGGGCGCGATACAAAAACCGTTCGTCCTATTAATGTTCAAGTGAGTAAATTACCACGAGTGCATGGTTCAGTTTTATTTACTCGCGGTGAAACGCAAGCGTTGGTGACTGCAACACTCGGCACAGCACGAGATTCTCAAATTATTGATGCGCTGCAAGGTGAAAGTCGTGATCCGTTTATGCTGCATTATAATTTCCCGCCTTACAGTGTGGGCGAAGTCGGTATGATGGGATCACCAAAGCGTCGTGAAATTGGTCATGGGCGTTTAGCAAAGCGCGCGATTATAGCAGTGTTGCCAACCGCGGAAGAATTTCCGTATGTGCTACGAGTGGTTTCTGAAATTACAGAATCCAATGGCTCTAGCTCAATGGCTACTGTCTGCGGCACCAGTCTTGCATTAATGGATGCGGGTGTACCAATTAAAGCACCTGTTGCGGGAATTGCGATGGGGCTTGTAAAAGAAGGCGATAAATTTATAGTCCTCACCGATATTCTTGGTGATGAAGATCATCTTGGTGATATGGACTTTAAAGTGGCTGGAACGGCTAATGGTGTTACTGCCCTACAAATGGATATTAAAATTGAAGGCATTACGCGCGAAATTATGCAAGTAGCATTGGATCAAGCGCGTGAAGGTCGTATGCATATTTTAGGTATTATGAATCAAACGCTGCCTGAAGCTCGAAAAGAAATTTCGATGTTTGCGCCTCGCATTTTAACGTTCAAAATTAATCCTGATAAAATTCGTGAAGTTATCGGAAAAGGTGGTGCGACTATTCGTGATATTACTGAAAGCACAGGTGCAACAGTAGATATTGCAGACGATGGTACCATTAATGTGGCGGCTGTTGATGGCGCTGCAGGTGAAGCTGCGAAAAAACGCATTCTTGATATAGTGATGGATGTTGAAGTAGGACACATTTACGATGGTAAAGTTGTGAAACTACTGGAGTTTGGTGCTCTTGTAGAATTAACACCTTCACAAACAGGGATGGTTCATATTTCACAAATTACGCAAGAGCGCGTCGATAATGTTGCAGATTTCTTGCAAGAAGGCCAAGTGGTACGTGTGAAAGTACTTGAAATGGATCGTCAAGGTCGCATTCGTTTAAGTATGAAAGCGGTCACTGAAGGTGAAATGTCTTAAAATTATTGTTGATCTATCATACCAGGGGGCAAATAAAAATTTGCCCCTTTTTTTATCTCAATAAACTCAGTAATTCGTTTCGTGTGCGTTCGTCACTTCGAAATCTTCCGAGCATGACAGACGTTTTCATTACGGAACTTTGTTTTTCAACGCCACGCATCATCATGCAAAGATGTTGGGCTTCAATAATCACTGCGACGCCTTTTGCTTGTGTCACTTCTAAAATAGATTGCGCAATTTGCTGTGTGAGTCTTTCCTGCAATTGCAGGCGACGGGCAAAAAGATCGGCAATTCGAGCGAATTTTGATAAACCTAATACTTTCCCATTCGGAATATAAGCAATGTGACATTTTCCAAAAAAAGGTAATAGATGATGTTCGCATAAGGAATATATTTCAACATCTTTAACTAATACCATTTCGTCCATGTCAGAATCAAAAATTGCACCGTTCACAACGTCATCAATATTTATATGATAACCGTGTGTTAAATAACGAAATGCTTCCGCTGCGCGTTGGGGAGTATCTTTCAGACTGTCTGTTTTTACAGAAGGATCGAGGGTATCAAGTATTTTTGCGATGGATTGTTCCATGTGGCTCTCGTGATGTTTGTTGTAATTAAATTAACCCGGAGGCCATGTGAGTGTGCGTCCGCCAATCAAATGCAGATGAATATGAAATACAGCTTGCCCAGCTCCACGATTACAATTAAAAACTACGCGATACCCTGTATCAGCAATATCGAGATCTTTGGCGAGTTTTTGCGCTGTTAATAATATGTGCCCCGTCAGAATTTTGTGTTCTTCTTTAAGGTCGTTCAGTGTGGAGAGATGTTCTCGAGGAATAACCAGAATATGGTGGGGTGCTACCGGATTAATATCATTGAATGCGACTACATAGTCATCTTCGTACACAATTTGGCTTGGTATTTCGTGGCTCGCAATTTTGCAAAATAGGCAATCCATAGGGCTCTCCGGGGCAAAAGAAATAGGGTAACAAGAGAAGAGCTGAAAGGCAATGCGGTTAGTAACTAGTTATAAAGATTGGAGACTGAAGCAAAGTCCACGCTTCGCTCGTGATGACGGTCTCAGATGAGTAGTCTTGAAATTTTGGAAAGAGATAAGGCGGCAAATCTTAACTGAGACAAATAGAGGGGGGGGGATGGAATTAACGAGTTAAGCGGGCGTCCAGAGTTTTCTCTGGATCGCCACGCTTCGCTCGCGATGATAGTTTAATGATTCACCGCTAAACGCGTTGATAGTTACCACCAGAAGATTGTGGTCGATTTGCTTCAACAGCGCGATCATAATCGTTGCATCTTTGATCGAAGAAAGAAATTCCTTGACCATTTGGCTCTTTTAATTTCTGTACCATATTAACGTGAGTCATTTCTACTCTGTGTTCTACCTGACCCTCTGTCTCACGCACTCTACGATGCTCTACGGGTACTTCCATGTGCCCAATGGGTGCAGATAATAGGCTGTAATCTCTTGTGAAGTCGAGACATGCGCCCGCATTTAATGCGTCAGAAGATGCATTACCCACGACAGTAGTGACAATTCCAAAACTGCTCTGAAGGGAAGCCATGGTGGCGGGAGCCAAACGCTCTAGCCATGAGAGCATTCGAGTAGGCAACCATTCTAAAGAGAATGCCCCTTGCTGACCCAATGTCGCACCATTACCATATCCATTCAGAAACACAAGGACTAATACACCTAATGCCAAAATGATTCGACTGGAAGGCAATAAGACTTCTTTAGCAGGATTGTTCCAATAGAATTTCGCAGAGTCGATAATTGTTCTGAAGAATCGGCCAGATGTCAAAAGAACGCCGACCATTCCAACACCATAGAACACGCCTGCAGTCACTTGAGCCACTTTAGCGCCAATTAATAATGAAACGTTGGTTAAGTTTTTCAACGTTAAACCAAAGTTTACTGCGAAGCCAGGCACCCAAGATAATGCTACTGCCACTGCGAGACTTGCAGCTTCGCTCCATTTTAAAGCAAGCTGAATTAACTTAGCGGTACCATCGACTGATGCTTTTGAGATCGCAAAAGCGGCAATACAAGTTCCGATCAGTGCAGCCAATGCAAGAGGTACAGCGAATATCACTCGTAACCAAGCGCGCAGGTGATGTTCGAATTTCAATAAAGCAATTTGCTTTCTTTTTTTCAAAATTTCTTTATGAACTTCATAATCATAAGCTTCACCACCGTTTTTTGACATTAGATTAGTGACTTCATATTGCAGTTTGACCAGTTCATGATTGTATTCAGGAGTCTTTGTAAAAAATTCTTTAAAGGCTGTCCAGTTCTCTTTAGCGACTTGGCTAAACGTTTTGTCACGAAGCCCTTTAGCAAAACCTACGCCGACCATAAAGAATAATGAGGTCATGCCAACAATGGTCAGCGCTGCGATAAAACCAGTACCGATTAAAGCGATTGTTGATGCAGTAGCGATGGTAGAGCCTGTGAGAGCAACTAAAGCGCTAAATGCAAAGCCACCACTGATAATACCGGTCGCTAAAGAGAACGAGAAGAATATTCCCAAAAAGACCTTTAATTTCCAGGACATTCCGTAGGTAAGATCACCGCGTGCGAAGGCAATCAGTACGCCTGCGATATCTCTCCAGAAAAGGATAGTATTAGTGACAGCGCACGAAATACCAATTGCTACCGCTAATGAGCCTGTGGCAGCAAAAACTGCAATGGCCACCTGACCAGCAGCGATGATGATTGCAAAAATAGCAGCAGTCCAAAAAAGAACTTTTTTAGTGGTGCGCCAACTGAGTTTATCACGTAATTTTTTGTGATCGGCTTCTGTTTTGCGCTGATTATTTGCAGCTACATACTCGTTACTTTTCTCAGCAAAAACATGACCATTTTGAGCGGCTGCTCGCAATAAGGTCGCTTTAAATATTGGAAAATCTTCAGAATCTGCAGCAGGAATCTTATTGCTTGGGATGTTATGAGGCATTGTGATGGGATGATTTTGAGCATCAAGAACAGTATAATCCGTGTCATCATAATAGAGTACGCCAGCTTTCATATCATTCACATGTACTGGAGTAGGTTGTACTTCGTAACCAAATCCATTCAAACTATTCTTAAATCGAAATTCGTAATCAATTTCTGCTGCAAGACGATTGAATGCTCGTTTTAAAACTTTAGTAATCGTTTTGTGCTTGAGATTATCTTCAGAAAATGCCATGTCGAAAGCTTCAGGCGGCATAGCAATGAGTTTTGTAATTTCCCATTGAATTTTGTCCATATAGCCTTCGATGGCTCGGCGATCTAATACGGACCATCGATTTTCTTTGTTACGAAAAGTTCGAAGGAAATCACCTGGATTTTGTTCAACTTTGGCGTTATGCAGAAGAGGATTTTTTTCAGGAGAATTCGCATAGAGTAGAGTAAATGTCGAAAGAATATGTGCTAAATGAGGGTTGCGACGACCTTGAATAAAGGTGCCCACCATGCCATTAGGAGCTGCATCACTCAACGTTCTTTCGAATTCATTAAAAACTCGACGGTCTTCTTGTTGAAGATCGTTGAATAGAGTTCTTACTGTTTCATCAGAAGATCCGAGTACACCAGATCTCTCTTCTTCTACTGTGTTGTCGCTCAATGAATTCAGTATCATTCTAACTGAAACAGATTTTTGAGCTGTTTGATCGTTTTCCGCGGGGATTGTTATGGTGATATTCTTATCGGGGTTTTGGGAAAGCACTTCATAAGCTTTACGTTTAATCGCAGTTCGTTTTGACGTATCGCTGGAAATCCAAGTTTTAGGCCCTGAGATCCAATTCCAGAAGCTGTATTGGACTGCGTCATTTTTTGAAAAAAAGCTTCCTACCCATCCCATGAAACTTGTATTGACTGGACGAGTATCGAGTCCAAGGTAGTTGTCTTTTTCAGAAATTAAGGGAATATTAGACGTTTGTAATTCTTTAGTGGCAGGTTCATGTTCGCGAGACCGACGTGTTTCAAAATCCATACTTGGCTCCTATCTATGAAGTTACGAAGCCCCCAATTTATCATAAATTTTGTAGGAAAGTCGAGATG
>CAYUMZ010000041.1:0-10336 GCA_964446105.1 uncultured Gammaproteobacteria bacterium
ATTTCTGACGTAATATCAAATTTTCTGGCTATGATCCCCTTAGAAGTAGGATTGCCGCAGTTAGCAGTTGTTCGTGAGAATTTTATTGAAAAAGTAACTGAACGTCTTAATGAGAATTTTGAATTAATTCGGATTTTTTATGGTCTTGATAGTATCACTTTGGGTAATTTGATGAATATCAAGAGAGAGTTTGATAACTTTGTTCGTGATGAAGCTGAAAAGATATCAGATAAATTGAGCTGTAAATTGAAAGCAAATGGATTTTTATCTTTAGATGATATTTTATTCAAAATAAACGAATTAAAGCAAGAAAAAGAACGTTTATCGATTAAACAGCTTGATTGTGAAAAAAATAAACTTTTAGAATTTGATCGAGTTAATGATCTAACGAAAATAAAAGAAGGCTATGAGAAAATAATTAGTAAGGAAAATATTGATGCTAGGAAAGATGCTGTTTTGTATCTCAAACAACGTGGCTATAAGTCCTTTGATGATTTATCAGATGAACTTGATGATGCAGAAAAATCATTAGCGAATAGAGATTCATTTCTCAAAAAATGTAATGAGGAGCTATCTTTTATACAAGAGGAAATAAACAATTATAATTCAGTGTGCAATGAAATTGAGGTGCTAAGAACCGACGAAACAGCTAAAAATAAGAAAAGCTCACAAGAGTTCTTATCAAAAAAAGGCTTTTTAAATGTTGAACAGCTGGATGGCGAGATAGCACGTTTGAAAACTAAGGTCGTAGAGCCAGGCAATTACAATGTTAAGCCGTTATCCTCTCTTGCTGAGCTGGATATAGAAAAGGCAGAGATCGTTTTCTGTTATTTAAAATCCTGTAAACAATTAAGTATTCTTAGGAATGAGCTCCTTCAGGCTGAGCAGCTTTTTATATCAACGATTAGGAATTTTGTGGAATATTTCAATACAAGTTTGACAGAGGATTTACGAATTGCAATGTCTCCCTCGCCAGATACTACAGATAAAATGATTACGCAAAACTCACAAGTTGTACTATCTAAATTTAGACAGTTAACCCATATTAAAAATAAACAACCCAACATATTCCAGATGTTTCCAGAGAGAATACTTGATACTTATAAAGAAATACTCGAGCTTAACCGTAACGAATTATCTGAAGAGATGATGAAATTACAGGCTGCTAAAAACAATCAACGACTAAAATCAAAGCTCGTTATTGCCAGAGCATTAAGTCGATTTGATTATATGATTGAAGGTGAAAAATATAATGATTTATATATTAAATACCGTGATTTATTTTATGCTGAAGCTAAGATAACCCCTGAGATTTTAACAGCAATCAAAGACTTGAATTTTATAACAATAGCGTCTTACATGTGTAGATTTACTGAGCTAGAGGACCCCGCAACATTGAACGCTGCAGAACAATTAAAAGATACCCTGTCTAGATCATTAGTAGATTTAGTTTCTGAAACGCGCACGAAGGTTATTATGCTCGGAAGTTCTATAGATTCACAAACAGTGACCGATATACAATCGATTGTAGTCAACTTGACTAAGATTAAGGACGCGCAGCAATTATTGTTAAAGTATCTCGATGAGGCTGTTAAAACAGAGTTAGTCGAGTGTACGTTATTTGTAAAGAATACAATTTCAGAGCGTATCATTAGATTTTTGGATTCGATTGCTGCGTCTATAGACTCAAATAATTTTAATGAGTCTAATGTTAGAATGGATCTTGTTTGTACTATTCGTAACTTGTTGGGTACCTATTGCACACAGGATATCGTCGCTAAATTAGATGAATTGACCAAAAGAATAGAGCGTGTTTTAGATGAAGTGGTTCAAAAATATACTGGAAATGATCTAAAGGATTACCCTGCTTATCCTCCAAAAGAGATCTTTGAGAAATTCCAGGAGGTTGCTACTAAAGATCGAAAATACACTCATGCCTTGGCTAAAATTAAAGAGGGTATATTAGAGCGTTGTAGAAAAGTGTTAGAGTCTGCCAGAGATTGCGCATTACCAGCCGATCGTAACCCTAGTATTCGCCAAGTCGCAGTTGCTTTGAAATTTTTACCTGACGATTTAAGGAAAGCCCTTGAGGTAGAGCTAGATGCCGCTAAAGAAGAAATTAAGGGTTTGGTTGATGAGCATGAGGGCCGTGTAAAAGATTTAATAGAAACAGGTAATGTAGAGGGTTTACAAGATTACCTGGGTTCAAAAGAAAGCCATGCCGAATCAAAAAAGCACCTTAAGGAACATGTTCTTAAGGCGATACGGTAATCAAAGGTTCTCATCTATGACTGTCTTGATATAGATGATATTGTTGGAATGATCCCTGATTTAAGAAAGGTGTATGATTATAGGGCTCGTTTAGGAGACAGTATACCCTTATTAAATAACTATTTCGCTCAAATTAAAAGCAGATTAGCAACAACTATTGAATCCTTTTTACGAGGAATTAGTGATCATTTATCTGAAGGCGAAGATGAAGGTGTTAATGCATCGCAAAATATTAAAATCATGGAAAAAGCATTTGAAAACTTAACGCTCCTCGTGTCATTCAAGGATGATTTAAGAAGGATATCATTGGGAATTAGTAATGGAGTTCAAACTGGTACCCAGATTAAAACACTTGAGAAAAACCTATCAGATTCAGATCTCGAAGAGGATTTTTTGGATATTCTTCCAGAAAATTTTTCCACAAAGCTTGAAAAGTTAAATGAGAAGATATTAAGATATTTTCAAACATTTTATAGAGATTATATCAAAGCTCTCGAAGAAATGCATGGGGATTCTTTAGTGAAAATTATTACAAGGGCTGAGGTAATTGAGCCACTATTAAAGAAAATAAAAAGATTTATATCGACAGCAGGATTAAAAAAAGAATCAATCGGTAAAAAAGATATTATGAAAAAGAAGAATGAAATTTCATCATTTTCAGAGTTGGATGCTATTTTATCGAAGATAAAATACTCAGATATTGTTTCTTGTATAATCAGTGAAATGAATAAGTATTATGATTATTTTGATAAGTTGCACTTATTCAGTGATCTGAGCTTGTATTCCGAAATGTCAAAAAAGACATTTTATCAAGATCTCAATAGGAATCTGAATATTATTTTGGGGGCATCAATTCTAAAGGGTCAGTTAAATACGAAGCTTATTGATCTTGATAAAAGTGCTTCAGAATGTTTCTCAGGTTTAAAGATAAAGATAGAGGCGATTTATAGTGAGTCTTTGAAAATTATAACAAAACAATTTTTGAATAAGACTGATTATAATGCCTTTGATCGGTATTACGGCGCTCTTGCTATGATGAGTAAAGAGGTGATATCACTTGCTAAGATTGGAATACGCGTAAGCGAATATTTGCAAAAATTAGATAGCGAAATTAATGACAAATTAAGTGTTTTGGAAGGAAAGGTGAGCTCTGCTAATGATCTTGATGAGATTGCTTCAGGTGTTGTGTTAATGAAACAATTTTCTGAAGGTGTCACAAAGTTTAAAGAGCGTATTGATATTAGAATTGATGTACTACTTCAAGATTTTAAACGCCAAAAAGGTGGTGCGCAGGCATTAGCAAAATTAGCAACGATTTTGAATACTGAGCAATCTGGTATAGGACAAATAATATTGGAAGAACATAAATGCTTTGTAGGTTATCAACATCATGTTTGGGCTGTAAGAACTAGAGCGCATGGCATAGAGTACGTGTTAGATCATATTGATGGTGATGATATTGATAAGCAAAAACTACGTTCTCGCTATGTGGAATTCGAGACGAAATATCAGCAACTTGTCACTAAAAACTTATCTAAACATATCGATTTCACTTCGATTGTTTCTTCTATGAAAATTAATTTACAGAAAGTAAAAAGCACTGACACTGAAATACGTTGGGTGGGCGCTGTTCGTGACTTAATTCCTGAATTACTTGCTTATATTTTTGCTATATGGACCTTGAAAAATGCTTCTCATTACTTTGACGCTGAGGGTGCAGATGAAAGAGAAAGCTATTTGCTAAGGCCACATGCCGCACAGATTATCTCGATTTTCAGAATGTTGGGAATAGACGAAAGTTCTTCTTCTTTAAGAAATAACTTAGTTCAAATTGGCACTGGAGAAGGTAAATCTGTTACTCTAGCCGTGACTGCATCTGTACTAGCATTATTAGGTTTTGAGGTGAGTTGTGCTTGCTACAGTGACTATTTAAGTATCAGAGATTACAGCGCGTTCAAAGACTTATTTGATACGCTCGGTATTATCGATAATATTCATTACGGGACATTTAATAAATTATGTGAAGCTGTAATTAACGAAAATGGTAATGTTAGGGATCGTGTTAGGTCCTTAATTTCTAATGAAAAAACACTTGTGGCACCAATGAGTGTTATCTCAAATAGACCGAAGATCTTATTAATTGATGAAGTTGATGTTTTTTTCAGCAAGGAATTTTATGGTAAGGTTTATACTCCATCAGCAACATTATCCGATACTACTATTCAGAATCTGACTGATCTTATTTGGAAGGAGCGGGATACTCTCAATATTCGAAAATTAAAAGCCACTCCGCAATTTAAAGCATGTTGCGAAAGGTATAAAAATTGGGAATTTTTAATCGAAGAAGCTTGTAAGGATATGCTCAATGATGTCAAAACATTTCTATCTCATGACTACATACCTGTCGGTGATAAAATAGGATATAAGGTTCAGGACTCGATAGTGTTTAATATGTTAGAAGGATATAAAACATTATTTGCATATTATTATGAAAGAGATAAAGGGACAATTAGCGAACAAAGTCTAAGAGAGAATATTTGTATATCCATCAATTGCGGGAACTTTTCTTATGCCGAAATCCCGCATCTTTTTAGAAATATAATGGGCGTAACAGGTACTTTAAAGACATTAAGCAAACCAGAACAGAATATTGTGCGTAATATTTATGGAATCTGTAAGAATACCTACTCACCTTCTGTCTACGGGGCGAATAACCTTATTTTCCGTGAGGATGCCGATATTAAAATTGAGAATAAATCCGATTTTTTCAACGTGATTAAAAGAGAGATAGATGACAGAATTATCGGTTCTAGCGGTAGTGGTAAACGAGCAGTTTTAGTTTTCTTCGAGACAAAAGAAAAGCTAATGAGTTTTTATAATTCGCCCGCTTTGATTTCGACTAAGGACGAATACAATGTTATTACTGAAGAATTAGAAACAGCTGATAAAATAAAGAGAATCAAGCAGGCAACTACATCGGGTCAGGTTACGCTGTTAACAAAATCTTTTGGAAGAGGCACAGACTTTGTTTGTCGAGATCAGACAGTATCATCCAATGGAGGCGCCCATGTGATTCAGACATTCCTTTCTGCTGAAATTTCCGAGGAAACTCAGATTAAGGGTCGAACTGCACGTCAAGGAGATCATGGTTCATTTAGTATGGTATTACTAGAAGATGCATTACACGTATATCTTATTGATAATGATCATATATCTAAAATGAAGAGCTCCGGAGTCTTTTATTCGATCTTAAATAAAAAGAGGAATGAATATTTCGAGATGCAGTATGGAGAAGATACTAAATTTGTTGAAGAGGCCAAAAAAGAGCATCAGATAGCAATGAAATTTTTAGACAGATTGCATAAGCAAGATTTGAAATTCCTAGCAACCTATCTAGGAGAAGCTAATAAAGGATCAGAAAATAAAGAACGATCTAAAACAATTTGCCTGATGGATGCAACAGGTTCTATGAGTCATTTGCTTCAAAAGGCCAAAAATACTGTTGGAATCATGTTTGAAAGAGCAGGTGAAGTATTAAAAGAGAATGGTTTCTCGCCGGATGCTTTTGAGCTGCAATTCTCAGTTTATCGTAATTACAGTTCATCTCATGATTTGTTATTACAGACCTCAACGTGGGAAACTAAACCGAGTAATTTGCGAGCTTTTATGGACCGTATTGAACCCGAAGGCGGGCAAGGAAACGAAGCCATTGAAATTGGTTTATGGCATGCTAATGAAGAGTCTCGAGGTGGAGAAGTTACGCAGGTGATTTTGATAGGAGATGCTAATCCGAATACGGCTCAGGAGGTGGCTTCAAAACGCAGTGGTAGGGGTGAGGCCTATTGGAGGCAAACTAAATTTGCGAACTCAACATTTTATATTAATGAGGTCCAAACACTCAAGGCGAGTAAGATTCCTGTGCATGCGTTTTATGTTGCATCAGGCGCGGAGTCGTCATTTAGACAGATAGCCCAAGAAACAGGCGGGCGGTGCGAGTTTCTCGATGTAAACTCATCTGATGGTGCGGCAATGCTAACTAATTTAGTTACTGAAGAAATCCTTCGTAGTGTTGGAGGCGATAACAAGGGCGATGATTTAGTCCAAGCCTATCGAACAAAATTCTCGAGGTCTTTTAAATAAAATGTTTTTATCAAAAACACATTTCAAAAAAGCAAATAAGCTATTTTGTGAGGGCGATTACTTAGGGGCAATAGCACACTATAATCAGGCGATTGCTCTGGATCCTAAGTATGTTATTGCTTATATTAATAAAGGCAACGCTTACGTTAAGCTAAAAGATTATGATGGGGCTATTGAATCTTTATCTAAAGCAATTTTGATGGCTCCAAATAACACACAATTGTTTTATAATCGAGCCGTTACTTATGGGATCTTAAAAGAGTATACCCACTCACTTTGCGATTATGAAAGAGTATTGTCTTTGGATCCTAATTATGCGGATGCTTATATGAATAGAGGTTGTCTTATGCTTAAGATCAGAGCCTATGAAGCCGCTCTAAACGATTTTTACAAAGCAACTCGTATCTCCCCGACTTTTTCTGAAGCATATTATAATTGTGGTGTGGCCTATGAAAAACTGGGTTTGAGTGTAATGGCCCAGAAATACTACCAAAAAGCCAGATCTATTAAAAAAAATGGTGTAGTCTGCGCACAAAGAAAATCATTTTTTTCATAAAATGAAACTAAATTATGATCTAGAGTTGAATTTTGATAATGATTTAAAGAGGTATTTTGCCGTTGAATTATATATAATAAAGTTAAATTCAGCACCATCTGATTTTGAAAAATACGCCATTATCGATGAAATATTTGAGCTACATCTTTTTCTGCAAGATGAAGTATACCAAACTGGAAGATCGCATCAACTCAGCTTGTATTTAAATTTACTCGAAATAATAAAAAAATACGTCTTACTGGATAAATACTTAGAGAATGGTCTATTTTGGAATCTATATTATTCGTCGTATAAAAGGTATTTTGATATTATTGATGAGGTTTGTAATTTATCTAGATTTGATATTAAATTTTTAAAATCTCTGAAAAATATTGAAGATCTTTACTGTAAAAAAGCCTTCGATTCTGAAATAAAAAAGTTATTAATAAATCTAAAGAGAAAATCTGAATCGATTGAGCAAAAAATGATTTTATTAGGAGAGAAATGGGATGCTCGAATGATTGTATCAGTTTTAAAAGACCTGAAATATCTTCAGTCTGATCTGAGTAGTGCATGTTTGTCTTTGGGGATGGAATTTTTTCAAGATGAAACGTATAGTGATTTGAATGAGACAACGGTTTTAAAAATAAACAATATTATCAAAGAGAAGATTGAAATGGCACGATGCCTTCATGGGCTTAATAATGGACAGCATTCATCGAAGTGCTATTCCGAAGTGCTAAGTCTTTGTGATGTAATTCGTATCATTAATCCTGGTTGGTTTTATCGTGAATCAGAATTGGCGCTACTGGAATTAGAAAAGGCCGTAATAGATTACCAAAAAGTAAAGCATCCTCCTAGGATACCAAAAAGCATCGGGTTTTTTAGCCCAAAATCTTTATTTGCCAATAGCGATTTATCGATAATTGATGATTTAATTCGCTTTCCTAGCGAATATGACATAGAGAATATCATCGCTTTCAGAAATTTGTATGGCTTAGACGTAAAAGAAATAATGAGATTAATAACTGAACGTCAGGAAAGACAAAGGGTCCTGATCTTTAATCAATTATGTGGCTTAAGTCGAAAGTGACATGAAGTAATATAAAATTATAAAGATACGTCATTATTTGAATTTTTAACTTCCTTTCCAGAATCTTCGTTTTCTTGAATTTGAACCTTTCTAGCATCTTTTTCCTTTGATTCAGTGGGAAATCGACTTTTAAAAAATTTATCAATAGCCTTATCGTCAGGCTTTTCTTGGTTAGTTATGTATGAATCTGCAGAATGTGAGTGATTTTTTGTTGTGGGTATTTGGTATATAGGTTTTTTTTGATTAATCAATCTAATGTTACGTTTATCAATTCCTGTAGCGTATTCGAAGTTAGTCTGCTCTAGACAAAGGGTGTTGCTTTTAGCTGTGTTTGTGTCACTAAGTTCACAATGATTATTCTTTTTATTAAACTGCCATCGCTCAAATACATTTGTTCCTGAAAGCAGTACTATATTCTCATCATTACTATCAAAGTAAGCAAACGAAGGGTAGGTTAGCATCGGAAAATTTGTTATTAGTTGAAAGTCCTTTAAGCTCCACAATAACACTCTACTATTCGCTATTGTACCGATAATAGTGTTGTCGCTATTAAAAAATGATGAATGACCCTGCAATTCTGAAAAGAGTTTCTGTTGGGTTAAATCGTAAATTAAGGTGTTTTGATGCGTGTCTATTATTAGGTAGGTTTCATTATTTATAAAGTGAATTTTGCTGAGTTTATTATTGCCGAAGTAACGAGTTTTTTCTATATGGAGGGGTTTGTTGTTTATTAAGTCCCAAATACAGAGATACTGCATGCTCAAGACTGTATCTACAATAAATGCAGATTGCTTGCCGGAAGGTGAAATACAGAATGTTTTGATATTTAATTCAGCGGAATGGTTAACCAATGACTCTAGTGTATACTCCTGATTTTCGTGAAATTCAGGTAAATGATTTTTGTAATTTATAGTTAATTCTAAGTTTAAATTATTTATATTGTACACATAAATTGAAGTTGAGCTGCTGCAAGCGAAAAGATTTTCGTGATTATCTGAGTGAACTGATATTATTCTTTCATTTTTTATGTTTAATTTTTCCTCGGTGAAATTGGTTAGAGACATTATACCCATGATGCCATTGGAATATTTTGCGATTAAAATATTTTTTTTATGATTGTACCCAACTGAATCGATGGTGTATTTTGGATGGATTGTATGGATAGCTTTATTATTTTTGTGCAATACAATTTTATTATCAAATGCTTCTATTGTTAAATTGGGAGAATATAATATTTTTAAATAATAACTGTTGTGAAATTCACATATTGTTATGATTGGGGAAAGCTCTGCACCTGATTCTCTAAAGTTGGCTGTAACGATGTGGGAAGCCTGGCTGCTAGTTTTCTTTGATTTATCGACTAATTCAAGGTGATATCGTACAGATTTCTTATGCTCAGAAAAGAATATTCTAAACCCGCTTTTTTTTGATGAGGCTGTTACTGTTTTGCTCTCATTAACAGTTGTTAAGTTGCCTGAGCCTGTTCCTGGATTTAGTGATTCATTGTTAATTAAAATAGGCGTATCATCTTTATCTATGTTAAATTGATACTGATTATTTTTATCGCTATTTATTAAGAGTGTCTCCTTTCCTCGAAATTCTAAGGATTTTACACCTTCATTCAGATCAATATAGGGTATTTCGCCAAACTGCAGATTATCAAATTGGGTTTCTTTGAATGAGCACTTATAAAGCCATGCTTTTTTCAAGCTAATATTTTTTAAAGAAGCTAAATCAAAACATGCCTCGTAAAAGATACCTCCATCAAGGAATGGCCCGCTTATTCTGATTTTTGAAAGATCTGTTTTTATAAATTTTTTACCAGCGAAAACTTGTAAAGAAAGTGCAGTACCGCCAAGATTTTCTAAATGATGATTTTCTCTTGTAGATAAAATGATTTTATTTAATACAATATCCAAACCTTTGTAAGTTTGATATGCTTCACGCCAAAACCTAACTAAAGATTGATTTCTATAAAGTTTATCGGGAGTAATTTTATTTTCTATAAACCAACTTTGAATGTCTTCAAAGTCTGTATCTTCTTCCAATAGTATATTGATTAATGCGTCTACTAAAAAGAATTCTAAAACCGATTTGTGTATAAATTGGTGGTTGTTGTTATATGACTCAATAGGGGAAGCTTTGGCTAGTGACTTTTTATCAGGATCAAATAATGCGTTGAGTGGGTTTTCAGGGAGTGTCTTTTTGCTGATTAGACTTAATTTTTGAATGGATTTGTAGTAATAGCTTGATATATCTTGAGAAAAGAACGCTAATGCAACTTTTTGACAGTGTAT
>CAYUMZ010000042.1:0-10310 GCA_964446105.1 uncultured Gammaproteobacteria bacterium
TGAATGGCAAGTCAGAAAAGCAAAGGAAAAATTACACAAGCTTTCTGGCCATAACGGCGCAGCCTTTTATCAAAGCGGGACCCAAGCTCGAGCCTCAATACAAAACTCGAACAATGAGCCAACGCGTAATGAACACACTCCTCTCTTGATAAACGAATGAACCAAGGATTTTGATAAACAGCAATTATTTCAAGAAAAGCACGGCCTCATCACTACTATTTTTTCAAATAATTGTTGAGCATCGGGACTAAATCTAAGATATCGACAAAAAAAATCGATATCATACCCATGTTCTATTTGATAGGTTTTATCGTCGCCTTCAAATTTATTCACATGTTGAAAACCCATCAATAACGGTTGGTGATTGACCATCAATATGTTCGAGCTTCGAAAATAATCATGCGTAATTTTGTTGTGTTTTAATTTTTTTGTTAATTGCAATATGGCATTCATGGCCTCTTCCCAGTGGGATTTCGCTGGAGAATTATCAGAAAAATAATCGTCTCCATTTATCCCATCATAATACTTACTAATTAAATATTCATTTTTTGGCAATCCAAAGGAATATTGCTGTATTAATGCGACTGGCTCAACTATTGGAATTTCATGTTGCAACAGCATGTTAGCATTATCCCAAAGTTTCTTTGCAGGATTTTTAATAGCATGTTTCACTCGGTTTTCTATTTTTTTAATTCTGTGATGTTCTACAGTAAGTTGATATGAATCGTGATTAATGTGAAACACTGATTTGGGTTTCTCCACATTTTCGCTGATGATATTGCGCTCTATATTAACAAAAGCATTCTCTAGTGAGGCATAGTGCTTGTAATAATAGATCTTTATACGACCTAGATTTTTTGTGATATACTCACATTTCCTATTCAACATAGGCTTGATTCCCTATTAGCCCAATGATAGGATCATATTAGTTTAAATGATGAAAGAATTCAACAATGGATGTTCAAATCTTATCAACTCAGGAATATCAGAAGCTATGTGAGCGCACACGGCTAATCAAAAGAGAAAAACGCCGCTTGCAGATACTCCTTACACAAGATAATCACATCATTAAATTCGTCTACAAACCTCGATTATCTTTACCTAAGAAAATAATACCCGAGACAAAGAGGTTCGTAAAAAATGCTCAGATTCTAAAATCACATGAAATACTATGCCCTAGAGTTAATGCCATCTATTTTTATCCTACACTAAAATGCAATATCATCGTATATAATTATCTATCGGGTCATTCACTCTACGATCTCGCCTGCCGTAACGATACGACCCAATTAACACTACTACCTCCGTTAATTTCACGACTTCATTCTGCCGGTATAATTTTTAGTGATTTACATTTAGGGAATATTATTTATACAAATAACAGCCTTGCACTAATTGATATTGAATCAATAGCTCATAAAAGACGTCCATTAACCCCCCAAGAAAGACTAGCTAATTTACAATTCATGTTTAGCTTAAAAAGAGACGTCCCCATTCATCAGAAATTTGGACTTGATGAATTTCTCAATCGCTATTTTGAACTATCCAATCTGACAAATGCAATGGAACTTCAAATGCGTAATAATTTATATCTCAAAGTTTCTGCCTGACTCACGCCCCATTAAAAATGCGTGGTTATTCGAGCCTCCAAAGAAGCTCCTTGATAAGCTTTTAGATTCGGAGCAGCACCTTGATAAGTATAATCATAGCTTACGCCAAATTCCCAACGTGAATCATTATAGAGCACACTCGCATAAGCATGAGAAGCGGGTCGAAATACTTCCGTTGAATGATCTTTGTGTATACCTGCTCCAACGGAAAGTCCGCAACTCAAATGAGAGTTTGGGTTGTAATTAAAACCCGTGGTTGCTAAATAATTCTGATGAAAGCTTGGGTCGTAATAGCCATGGTGCAACCGTTTTGAGAACTGCAGCAACTCCAGATCGACTCCCACGTTCATATCTATTTTAGAATTAAGAGCAATTTGCTTCGTTGGCGCAAAATCCACATGAGTATAATGATTACCATCCGATAACGCAGAATAACCCGCAAGCAAATTAATATTTGTCTGTAAAAAAGGCTGAGAGGCAAGTTTTATATAAGTTAAATCTTCGATGATTCCCATTGAAACTGCTTTGGGAGACGTAGGATAAAAATACGGGCGATAAAGATTGTGCAAATGAACAAGATCTATGTTAGTGGTTTCGGCAACGATAAAATGACCACCGATTAAATATATAAATTTACTGGATAATTTTTCGATCATTAAATCACCTACCATACCCATTATGGAAATGGTTGGTACTGCGCGCCAATTAACTCCAGCCATAATACTATTATCGTAAATAGAAGTATGTCCATTTTTAGTAGTTGACCCGGATTTTTTTCCTGCGGTTAGTACTTCATGTAATCCTTGCAAAAGAAAATGAGTATTATCATCGTAAGCCCAATCAAAATATATTGGAGTAGTATAGTTATGTATAGATTGGCTGTCATGATAAAAATAGAACCCACTTGAGAGCAGAGATTCATTATGTTTGTGAATAGTATTTTCTAGCTCTTTAGTATCATTATTATTGGGTTGCCTATCTTTTAATTTCTGTAATTCACTTCTCGCTTCTTTAAATCGATTGGCCTTATATAAGGCATTCGCATTCGTGTATACCAAGTCGTTGTCATTTGGATTTTCTCGCAATAACGGCTTCACAATGGCTAATGCTTTATTGCAATGACCAACTGATGTCAACAATCTAGCTCGTGCGATTAAGTACGGCTTAGTTTCTCCAAAACGCGCTTTATAGCTTTCTAACAGCGCGAAAGCTTTGCAATAATTTTTTCTCCAGCTTTCAAGATTAGAATAAGCAATCCAAGCATCTTTATGAGCCGGATATTTTTTTACAAATTTTTCAAAGCTTAGAGAGGCACTATCCAATTTGGATGGTTGCCAGGATTGAGCCAACGCTACGTAATAAGCAGCTTCTTCATCATTAGGATTTGTTTTCAAAAGTTGTGCGTAATGCCGTTCAATAGCTGGTGCGTCGCCAGTTTGCATTGCAAGGTTGCCTTGCTTGCGAAAATACTCAACAAATGTAGTTGAGTTTGCAAAGCTCACACTACTGAGCAGCAATAGACCTATGATTAAGTGTTTTCGATACATTGTTCCATTTCCGTGGTTTGTTTTCGAATCATTCTGCCCCACCAGACTTCTCTACCATGCAATACTGCAATACTACTACGATAAGCCATAATATAAATGAGCTGTTTATAAAAAAAGCGCTGGGGAATTAACCAGAATAAATTTCGCTTTTTCTCTTTTCCTTCTAACAAAAAAGCCAAAAAGGTTGTAAAAAGATCTATTCCAGTAAATAAGATGTAATATATCCCTATTGATTTTAAATAATGAATATCTTCTAAAGACATACCATGTCCTATATAAGCTTTCACCCCAAAGAATAACAATGTAAAAATCAGACCTAAATCAATCAAAGGAGCAATCAGTGGTAAAATAACATGCACTAGAAACAAATTAGGTAAAGCGATAAACCCTAAACTACCATAACGTAGTCGAAAAAATGCATCTTTATGTTTCCATAGGACTTGATAAGTACCATACATCCAGCGAAAACGTTGACGTAAAAATATCTTCACTGTTTCAGGTACTTCCGTATACGCATAGGCTCTCTCGGCTACAGCAATGCGATATCCTAGCTTTTTGATCTTTAGTGTCATATCAGCATCTTCTGCCAAAGTATCAGTGGTAAATCCACCTGCATCGACTAGTACTTTTCTACGCCAACATCCTAAAGCACCAGGTACAACGACCACTGCGTCAAACACACTAAGAGCACGCCTATCTAAGCTCTGCCCTGTTGCATACTCCAAAATTTGCCATTTGGACATAATCGTACCCCGATTAGCAACTTTGACGGTACCCGCTACAGCACCTACCTTAGGATTATGCAGCGGATACATTAAACGCATGAGAGTATCGGAACATACGATAGTGTCAGCATCAATGATAGTGACTAAATCTGCCGTTGTTTTACTCAGCCCGTAATTTAATGCAACACCTTTACCGGAATTTCTCTGTGATAAAATTTTGACGATTGGGTGATTGGAAAAATTCTCTCTCAAAATTTGCAAAGTGTTATCTGTTGAACCATCATTGACTACTATAATCTCGAATCGTTGCGGATGTTTTGCCGAAAGCAACGATTGAATCGTTTTGACAATATTGGCTGATTCATTATACCCCGGAACAATAACAGCTAGAGAAAATATATCATTGTCAGCAAGCATTTCTTTTGAGTACTTTGTTTTTACTTTTTGAAATATACTCAATGATGTCAATAAAAACAGGCGTATCATTACAATAGAAATTCCGAGCAAATACAGGATTGGAAAAAAATAACTACTGATATGGAGTAGTTTAAAATTGATTTTGCTCAGCAATAAGTGCCAAGAAAATGCTTTCGTCGGCATTACAACGTCTTGGTTAAGATTCATCAGTTGTGAAATGGAGACAAATTGGTACCCTTCTTTTTTGAGAGTATCTATAATTTTCGGTAATGCATCAACAGTCTGTTGTCGCATGCCTCCACCATCATGAAAGGCAATCACGCCACCGTCACCTTCGTGAACTTTTTTAATCACATCATTGACCATAAAATCCACGCCGGGTTTTTTCCAATCTTCCGAATCAACGCTAGTCCTAACCGTACAATATCCCATTTGTGAAATTATGGTCATCCGTTTGACCTGTTCTAAGTCTTTTGGGGGACTATCAACACCATAAGGTGCTCTGAAAAGAACCGTACTCCTTCCCGTACTACTTTCCAATAATCGCTTCGTCGTTGACAATTCCATTGATAACTTAAGATTACTAATATCGGTAATATTAGGATGCGAGAACGTATGATTACCAATATCATGACCTTCATCAATTTCACGTCTCATTATTTCCGGATATTTTAATGCATTTCGACCAACAATAAAAAATGTTGCGGGAGCTCCCTTTTCTTTAAGAATATTTAATATTTCAGGTGAATATTTCGGACTGGGTCCATCATCGAATATCAACGCAACTTTTTTTCTATTAGTCATTGAATAACCATGAATATTGTATGATATTGGAAATTTTCTATAACGTTCCGCACGAATTAATCCTGACGCTTCGTCAAAATCAATTTCTCTTTCGCCCATTTCCGGTGTTTGAGTAATTGCAAAAACATCACTTTCTGTATCTCCCGATGAACTCAACGTATTTTTAGTATTTATTTTTTCGAGTTCAATCGATGTGTTTTTATTATAATCAACCTGATTAAAAGCAAGCCATGAGCTAGGATCTTCAGAGCCCAATCGCCATAAGGCTACACCATGAAGACGTACATCTTTAACTAATACTGACTGATTAAATAAGGTCACGGCATCAAGAAACCACACCGTATGCAGTGTATTATTTTCGTCTTTATAGTTAAAAAATGGATTCCCTGACTGGGGGTCTAATGTGATGTGATCATTCGTTAATTTGGCAAGCATCATCGCTTGTGGAAAAGTTAAGGGTTGTCCGATTCTTTCATTCTCCTTCCAGTCGACGCCATAATTAGCCAAACCAAGAACCAACTTCTCAGGTGGAATTTCTCTTAGTGTCGAACTTAATGTTTCACGAAACCAAGACAAGCTTGCTAGCGGACCTGTATCATCATGGGTCGAATGTTCATTGAACGCCGTCAGTAATTCAAAATCGACATTGTTAGCAATAACTCTATAATCATACGCCGGGTTTTTTCCTTCTATATTAATTGAAACTGAATAATTGAGTGAATGGAGTACATTTGATAATTCTTCAACAAACAGACTTAAATCATCGCGACTTTGCCAAACGATATTTTCAAAGTGAATGTGAATTCCATCAAAATGATGTTGTTTTAAAAATGCGATTTCATGCTGAATCACATTTTGGCGAGCTGATGGGCTAGATAAAAAATCTGATGTTGTATTTAGCCAAGAATTGTCTAAAACTAAAATGGCTTTACCATCTGGTCGTTTTTGATGTATTTCATTAGCTATAGCACGAAGTGTATGGGGTTCTTCTTCGATGATATCACCATTTGAAGATTTTAAATGCGCTCCACCAACTAAAACAACATCTAATTTAGAGAGGTTATGCCTGAAAGAATTCATGGAAGCGACATCATGATGAGGAAGAAAAGCCATTTTTTTTATGTGATGTTCAATTAGATTTTGCTCAATTAAGCTCGAAAAATCGGCTGTATCGTTTAGTGAAAATGGAGAAAAAGGCTCATCAGAATCAGAGGTAAATACATTGGTTGAAGCAAGTGGTTCAAGCTGAGAAGCATGGTAGGGTTGATAGGAAAGAAATTTTGGCGTCTTATTTGCAGTCCCTTCCACTAAAAGCGATACAATAAATGCACCAAAAAAAAGCACTAACGAGAGTAAAAGAAAAATTAATCCGTATTTTACGCGAGGCCAACGTTTTTTACTGTTATCGTAAAAAATAGGTTTTAGATCGGCTTTCTTCATTAATCTGCATGCTCCGTATGCATCTAAATAAGGTAGTCTACGTTGAAATAATTGGTGGATGCAAGCTATAACCTAAATCCACCATCAAACATCAACTGCAAGGGCTTACTGCAGTGAATTTAAAGGGTTAACCCAAGCTTGAAACAATACCCCCGGAAAATTAATGCGCTATTTTTTATTATAATAAAAGCCTATTTAAATAAATTTAAACTAAAACAGCTAGAATCACAGCCTTAGCAATTCAAAAGCTGTTTTTCATGATATGATAGTCGCTAGATTGCTCTTAGTTAACCACACTCATACATTGTTTAGAGGTAGAAATTGTCTATGAATCCCAGTTTTAAACAAGAATTAAAAGGTAGAGCCCATCATTTAAAACCGATCATCATCATCGGAAGCGAAGGGTTGACCCCAGGCGTACACAACGAAATTGATCGCGCTCTCAACGATCATGAACTTATTAAAATTCGTGTAAACGCCAATGATCGTGAAGAACGAAAAGCACTCACAACGATGATTACTGAACATCATCGTGCAGAGCTTATTGGATCCATTGGCCACATTTTTATCATTTATCGAAAAAAGGCCTCTGATGATTAAAATTGAGATCTTGTCTTTATTATTACTTGGACAAACGCCCAACTTCTTTATGGATTTCTACAGCTTCAAGATGCGCAGTGATTTCTGCAATTAATTTATCTGCGGAATTTCTACTACCATATTCTTTTGAGATTTTTGCCCAGTGGATTGCTTTTTCAACCTCTTCTAATTCCCAATAAAAGCTTGCTAACGTAATGGCCGTGCTCTTAGATCGTTTACAGATTGCAAGATCAGCCAACAGCTTAGGCGCTAAATTTCGACTGCCTGCTCGCATCGCGCAAATCGCCCATTCTTCCGCATTCTCAAAATCTTTAACTTTCCAATAATTGATTGCCATTTCATAATACTGATCTTTATCCTTAACAGAATGAACAACAATGATATTTTTCTGCTTATTTTCTTTTTTCACTTTTTCATTTCCCTGAAAATGGATACTAACAAATTATAAGTCTCATAGAGTGGCAATCCCATGATGCCTGAATAGCTACCATTTATATTTTTGATAAAAATACTCGCCATACCTTGAATAGCATAGGCTCCTGCTTTATCTTGAGGTTCCCTAGTTTCCCAGTAATTTTCTGCTTGCTCAGTTGAGATGGTGGAGAATGTCACATCACTTTTGCTCACCCTAATAGCGACTTGAGATGGATCAATTAATGCCACAGCTGTGAAAACTTGATGAGTTCGATTTGATAATAATGACAACATGCGTAAAGCATCTTCCTTGTTTTTCGGTTTACCCAAAACCTCATTATCAATAACCACAATAGTGTCTGCGCTGAGAACTGGGCGCGGTGGTTGTTGACTTATTTTTTGCAAAACATTTTTTGCTTTCGCTATCGCCAATCGCTCGACCATCTCTGCAGGACTTTCTTCAGCTAATTTTTCTTCCATTACTTCATGTTCTACAACAATAAAATCCACGCCTATTTGTCGCAGCAATTCTTGTCGACGGGGTGATCCCGATGCTAAATAAATGGCTGGTAATTGATCATTCATCACTTATTTTCCATTACTGAATAAGCAGCATACTCATTATCAATTGATTGTACCTCAAAATAAATTAATGGGCAAAGGGGAAGAGGGCAAATCTTGCCCTCTAAATTTTCATCAATGCAACCATAACAAGTGAAATTCCATAAAAAGAAAACATTTTAAATCGTCGCCATTTTTTTGTGAGGATGCTTAATAATGTCAAAGCAATAATCCCAGGATAAGAAACCTCAAGTGCCGGCGCCAAAAAAGCAGCAATTCCTTTAAAATCAAGTAATGAGATCAAAAAAGACGACGCTGTAGTGGCTAGCAGCATCCAAGGGAAGGTATTCTCCGATAATTGAAATAACGACAACAAATATCTTGCATAAATATTATTTAATGCAACAGCCGTGGTTAAACAAGAAAATAGCATCGCTACACTAATAAAAAGAGTGGCGCTATTCCCCATGACATGCTTGGCTATCGTTGGTAACATATATTCAGGCGCTATTCCTGAGATCACATTAGAATAATGAGCCCCAAGATAAACAAATCCTAAATAGATAATGGCAAGCTGAATAGCTCCTAAAATACTGGGAAGAAGAGCAAATTTAATCGTATCTGAGAGACTACTGCTTTCAGGCATTATTTTCTGAATTTGAATGAAAATTAATGATGAAAAGAAAAACGCGGCAAACAAATCCATCGTTTGATAACCAGTGATAAATCCGTTATAAAATGCATCTGTCGAGCTATTCGATACATATGCAATCTCTGGATCCGATTTCCATATCCCACTAATAATCAAAACCACTAATGCAATTAAAAGAATAGGGCTCATCCATTTACCCAAAGCCCCTATCATTCGTTGATCCTTGAGACAAAAATAATACGTTACTGCACAAAACAATAGACTAAATAAAATAGATGATAAATGAGGCACAACATAACTCAATCCACTTTGCGCAACCGTAATACATCGAGGCACAACTCCAAATGAGCCTAATAAAGATAAAGTGAATAAAGGTAAAATAATTTTCGTCAACATTCCTGCTTCTGCGAAAAAACTATTATAGTTTCCGCGGTGCAATTTCACAACAAAAAGCCCACAAAATGGAAGTATTATTCCAGTAATAGCCAAACCCAAAAAGCCTAACAACCAACTGGATCCAGTTGATGCGCCAATCTTAATGGGAAAAACCAAATTCCCAGATCCAAAGAACATTGCAAATAAAGCAAAACCATAGATCAAGACTAAACGATACCGAGCCATAATAGTGTCTCCAGATAAATTTTTATCAGAAATAATATGAAGGGATTTAGAAGATAGTATTATAGGGCCGAAGCCACATAGAGACACACTGAAGTTGAGACAAAATAATGAAAAAAGGCGGGAATAAAAAACTTTCTTTCAATAGAACATGAAAGAGCCAAATGCTTAAACGTACTGATATAACACGCAATATTCATTGAAATTCTCACTTGATATCTGGCGTCAGGGTAACATACTTTTTTTATTAAATCAATTCAAAACAACGTGTTTTTGAAAATCAGGCACAGAACGGTACGCACAATTAATACAAAAACGAGACTACATATTTGCTTCTGTACATGCGGCTGCAATGAAGTGGGGTCTTTCAAAGAATTGTGTTCTTCAGAAAGAGTGACTCTTCTCTCTTACGTCTAACCCTGTGTCATCATTATTTATTTTCTTGCAACTACTATCAAAGCAAGTCCTGACAAAAAACACAATCCACTAAATAGAGGGGATATATGAATTGTTTTTTGATGCTCGGCTGTTACTGTAACTTCACCTATTTGAGCAATTTTTTCTTCTTTAGTATATGAGAATCCTTGGTATACCAGAGCCCCAATTCCAGCAAAAAGTAAAATAATACCTAAAATCATAAGAATCGATTTCATATGCACATCCTGTTTCAATATTGAATCCCCAATAATTTCGTTATGGTTAATTACACAGCGTTAGTCAATCTGACCCATTAAGTAGCATTTTCACTATATTAAGTAATTAAATTTGATTACGTTTTTCAAGAAGTTTTAACAACTCAAGATACGACGACAACCACGTGACGCGACAACAACCACCAGGCACCAAACCCTTGAAACTTCTATATTTTGATAGATGTAGGCCGGAATTTGAAACTCAAAATGAGAATAAATTTCTTAACTAT
>CAYUMZ010000043.1:0-10168 GCA_964446105.1 uncultured Gammaproteobacteria bacterium
TAATATTTCTAGTTATGCTAGAATAAATTTGATAATAGTAAACTATATCTATAATTTGGTTTAGAAATATGCTATTATATCTAGTATGACTAGACAAACTGTAAGTAAAGTAAACCATTTTATGGTTTCCGCCCCTCAGGGAATTGTATTAACAACCAAATGGCTGGAAGGGCATGGCGTATCACCCAAATTAGCATGGTGGTATCTTCATGCGGGATTATTAGAGAGGATAGCCAGTAAAGCATACAAAAAAGCAGGCGATACCGTAAGTTGGGTAGGCGCATTGGCTGCGGTACAACAGCAGTTAATGTTGCCGATACATTTAGGGGGCAAATCAGCTCTGCAGCTCCTGGGATTATCACAATATATTCCTTTGCATGGAATGAAGAATATATCAGTATTTACACATCCTATGATAAGAATACCGATATGGCTAGATAGAGAGGATCTTTGGAAAACTGATTTTAGAGTCTTTAAAACGTCATTGTTTCCAGAATTGATAGACAAAGATACTTTGATAGAGCGTAATGTTGATTCGCTTAATGTAAAATTGTCATGTCCAGAACGTGCAATGATGGAAATATTATATCTAGTGCCCAGCGAAGAGGACTTTGATGAGGCAGTGTTGTTGTTTGAAGGGCTTGGGCAATTGAGACCTAAAATAATCCAGTTATTACTCGAAAATTGTCATTCAATAAAAGTTAAAAGAGTGTTTTTATATTTGAGTGAAAAAATCAAACACGAGTGGTTTTTGAGCCTTGATATGAATAAAATAAACCTTGGTCGTGGAAAACGTGTAATTGGCCAAGGTGGCTATTATGATAAAAAATATATGCTATCAGTTCCAATTCCTACAGAGGATTATGATGAAAATCGATGACATTTATTTAAATCAAGTAGAATTACTATTGGAGATATTGCCTTTATTAAAAGAAGTGGAAAATTTTGCATTGAAGGGTGGAACCGCAATCAATCTTTTTGTTCAAAATATGCCAAGACTCAGTATTGATATCGATTTAGCATATATTCCAATTGAGGTAAGAGAAAAATTTCTTTCTAATGTTAATAATGAAATGTTAAGGCTTTCAAACTTAATTCGAGACCGTGGATATAAAGTTCAGATAATCGAGTCATCAAAAAAGCTGATAATATATAACAATAAAACTAGAATTAAGGTAGAACCGAATCTAGTATTAAGAGGCTGTGTATTTCCATGCGAGGAAAGAAATGTATGCGAGCGTGTGCAAAAGCAGTTCTTAAAAGATTTCAGGGTTAAAGTTCTTTCAAAATCAGATCTCTACGGAGGTAAAATATGCGCAGCTATAGATAGGAAACACCCAAGGGATCTATTTGATGTCTATTGCTTATTTCAAGAGGGCGGTATTACGAATAATATAAGAGAATCATTTGTAGTGTATTTAGCGAGTACCCCAAGACCTATTCATGAATTATTGTGGTCAAAAATGGACGTTATTAAGTTTGAAAAAATATATCATGACAGTTTTATTGGGATGACGGATGTAGAAATATCTCTAGAAGATCTTGTAGATACATATTATTCTTTAACCGATTATATAAGTGAAAATCTTACTATAAATGAGCGTGAATTCTTGATTTCAATACAGGATGGAAATCCGAATTGGTCTTTATTACAGATATCAGGCATCGATCAATTACCAGGTTTGAATTGGAAAGCCATGAATGCTAATAAAATGACTGATGATAAGAAGAAAACAACACTATACGAATTGAGAAAAGCGTTGAAAATGTGAATTTATTTTATCCAATAGCCTTATTATGAAAATCATAATGAGTTTAAATTTTTAATTAAGTACAAGAGTTGAGAAATTTAAAAATTTTATGGAGTTAACATGCACGAAATTTATGTGAGTACAGATATTGAAACAGATGGTCCGATTCCAGGGATAAATTCCATGTTAAGTTTTGGATCAGCGGCCTATCAAGTTGATAAAACTCTCGTGTCGACATTTACTGCCAATTTAGAGACATTGCCGGGAGCAGTTCAGGATCCGAGAACAATGGAGTGGTGGAAAACGCAGCCTGAAGCTTGGAAAGCCTGCAGGGAAGATCCACAGGATCCAGAAAAGGCCATGAAGCAGTATGTGATTTGGTTAAAAAGTTTAAATGCGAGGCCTATTTTTGTAGGGTATCCTGCCGGATTTGATTTTACTTTTGTGTACTGGTACCTAATGCGTTTCGCAGGAGAGAGTCCTTATTCGTTTTCAGCTTTGGATGTTAAAACGTATGCTATGGCACTATTAAAAAAAGAATATCGTCGTTCTACCAAAGGTAACATGCCGAAACATTGGTTTGATAATTTTCCACATACTCATATTGCTCTAGATGATGCTATTGAACAGGGGGCACTTTTTTGCAATATGCTGAAAGAGAATTTAAACTTGAGATAAATACGTAAATAGCGCTACTAGAGATAATAAGTTGGATATACAGAGAGGTTCACATCTTCATTTTTATTAGTTTCTTGGTACGAAACTTCTTTTTGATGTTGAGTTTGTTGTGATTTATAGAGTTCAATCTCTAAATTTTTCATGTAATTCAAAAATTGCGTATCAATATCAAAGTGATTCGATTCTGCGGATAATGCATGAGTATTTTGTGATTGAGTTGCAAGCTCAAAAAGGCCCACAACTTTTTTATAAGTCGCTTCAATGATTTCTTCTGGCGGGATCGATTTAAGATCAGATAGGTAACGATTAAGAATTTCTAATATTTCGCTCTGTTGAGGACTTGTGGTCTCAATAGTCTCAAAACTATTACAATCTATCAGTGATGGTAAGGCAAATAAAGCTGTAAGATTCGGCCATTGAGTTTTTCTTTATCTAATACGGACTCTTGAAATGGTTTAATGTAACACATAAATCGATCGACTATGTAAATGAGTACCAAATGTTTTATCGTAGAGGGTTTTAATAACCTTAAAAGTTCTTTTTCAATTTCAAGAGTTTCAGTGAACCTGGAAGTATCCAATACAAAATAAAAGTCCCAAAAACAAGCTTGATTCACAGTGTTGTCGATTTTGACCAGTTTGAGCATTGAAAGGAGATCGTTTTGTGTGCGATTTTTTTTATTCAGATTCAAACTAAAGCGCAATATATGTCTCGGTTTTATTTTATTCGATAGTAACGGCAAAAAATACTGCATAGTTTTTTGAGGGTGGGTATATATTAAATGATCAATACAGCTGTCTCGATCACTCTCTGGGATTTTAGGATGGTTCAGTACTATTGCGGCAGCTCTTAAATACTCTCTTCGGAGAAGTGATTCAAAGGCATGAGTCCATTTGTCGGCATATAATATAAATCCAATATCAAAGAGTAATAGTATTTGTTCTTCGGTATAGTCTTTACTTGACATTGTCACTTCAAAGTGTTGTCTGAGACTTGCCTCCCAAACACTCACTTTATTAAATTCAAACTGATTGTTATCATCCTCAGCAATGTATTGATGAACAAAAGCGTTTATTGTTTCAATATTATCAGAAGATATGTTAGATAATATATTCCTATATATCTGTCCATGAAGGCAAAAATAAAAGGCATTATTAGCGCCCTCGGTAGCTGTCAGTAGAGACACTATTTTTCTTGAATCTTTCTGGGCCAAGTAATGTTTGACAAGATAAGAAAACACGGCGTCTGGTTCTTTAAGAAAAATTGATGTTACAGCCTCATGAAAATTTTCCATTATTATATCGAGGGCATCGATAATATTATTATTGTCCTGGGGCAATAACTGATATTGATGGCTCATTGTTATGAGACGCTCTTCAGCTAATTGAGGATTTTTGTCACCTAGAGCACTTAAAAATAAACTGCAAATGGCGATTTTCAGAATTCGAACGGGAGTATTCAAGAGTTGATCTTGAATACTTTCTAATTGACGGATGCTATCCGGATCACTTGATTCAAGAGCTAATTGTAAAGCAACTCGATAACGAATGGGCGAATCACTATCAATTTGCCGAACTTCTGCTGCAATCGCATCTGGTATTAGTTCTGATAGTTGATTTGTAAGGGTATGATAAAGTACGCCTTCAATTAAGTGCGTGTAGTTTTCGTTTTTTATAAGCTGGGCCCCTGCTTTAATTAAGTTCCGCGCTATTGGAATTTGCTTGCTCCTTAACGCTTTAATTAATACCCACCCCAATAGTGATTTATTCTGGTGAATAATAGGTGTTAAGATAAGTGATTCCACAAGTTCCCATAGAGTTTTATCTGTCCACGAATGTTCTACAACACTTAAAAAAAAATCTACAATTATTGTGGATTCAATTTCAATATTTTCAAGTTTTAAAATTTCCATTAATATGTCTTTGATAACTGAGAAATATTGATATGATAATTGCCTAATAAGTTTGGGAGTTAATTTATTTACAACCGCAGGCGCTAAAGATTGAATGGTTTGTGGATAATGAGATATTACTTCAATACATTGTGTAAGTTCTTTATCACTGATTTTAGGGTTTGTCAGTATTAACTTGGCTGCGTTGAGATAGCCTTTTTTAAGCAGTTGATCAAGAGTCGAAGAGCACGCGTCACCACAAGGGGCAAATCCTACTTCAAATAGTAACATTAGTTTATTCTCACGGCAGTATTTGCTTTCCAGTGCTTCTTCATAAAAATATCGTCCTAAAATCGAAAACCAGTTAGATAATTTATACTCTTGTAACTTGTGATCAGTTTCGCTATCGATATATTCAAGTTTTATAGATTTTATAAGATCGACAGTATCATTGGATAAATTCTTAATCAAACAATGAAATACACATTCATGCAATTGTTTATAATAAAGCCCTGACTGTAATTTAGTGCTATCGTATGAAGTTAGAAGAGAAATTAATTTATTACCGTTTTTCTCTTTAAGGTAGTGATTAACAATGTATGAAAATATAGGCCTTAGTTCAAAATTAGAAATAGATGTAGCAGCCTCATGCAGATATTCGATGATAATGCTGAGTGCATCATCAATATTGTGATTGTCTTCGGCTAAGAATTTATAATGCTGGCAGAGCCTAATGAGACGTTTTTCCGCTAATTTTGGATTGTCATTAGCGAGTGCTTTAATAAATAAATAGCAAATAACTATTTTAATAATCATTGGGGAAGGCTCAGGTAATTTATTTTTGATTATTTCTAAACAAAGGAGACTGGTTGAGTTTTCTAATTCATCCAATAAATGAAAAGCTACCAGAAGGCGAATAGGTGCATCGTCATCAGTGGCCGTTTCTTCAAGCTTTAATACATCAGGCACTAAGTTAAACATGCGATTCTCGATAGTCTCAACTAGCGCGCCTTCTATATAATGGGTACGGTATTCAAGTTTTTCAGGGCAAGCACCCGCATTAATTAATAATCGAGCTATTGTTGCTTTTTTATCTTGTATTGCCCAAATTAATGCCGGACCTAATAGGGATTTGTTTTGGCAAATTAGCGGGTTTTTGATAAGTAATTCACCCTGATCCCAGTGTCTCGAACTAGAGGCTGTTTTGAATAATTCACTGATAGCAGCTTCAATTTCAAAGCTTTTTTGGAACATCAGTTTTGATTCGCACTCTTTCGCGTTACGGCTAGCAATTGAGTATAGACTAATTAAAGTTTCATTCTTGATATTAGGAAGTTCTTTTAAACAGAGTATCACTGTTACCCATTGATTATTATGGGCAGCATCTATTAGCATATCATCGAGCCCTATATAATCGATCTGACGAGGGTTTCCTTTATGGCGAAGATAGGAGCGGACGTCTTTAAATTCTGATCTTTCGAGTTTAATATCAGGTTTTCTTGACTGAGTAACTTGGATTAATCTATCAGCTAAATCAAACTGTTCGGCTAAGATTAAACTCCCAATGATTGGATCGTTTCTGTAAAATAGGCCACGAAAATCATTGCTTAGTGAATCAAATACTTGTTCTCTCAGCGCAGGGGTTTTTAATAATCGCATTAACATGCGTGTGTAGCCGTTTCGCATCATGATGTATGCTAATGGTTGTCCCAAACACTGATCTAGCAAGATTTCGGTGGTGATTTCAGGCAAGCCTAATAAAAATTCAAAATCATTATATTTATAATGCTCAATTCTTTTATTGATATCCAAATAAATTTCTCTTGCTTCATCTTCGTCATCGTGCCGCATAGTATCAGTATATTGTCTTATATTATGCTGAATGCCAGTAAACAGGAGTGACCATGTTTTCTTTTCACTGTAAAAGATGATCGGAATTTTGAAATTAGGGTTAACTGTGATACCTTGTTTTGCTGCATAGATTTTGTAGTGTTCTAATAATTCTTGGGCAAAATCATAGGCGAGTAAGCGCGCTGATAGAGTATCCGAACAAATACAAACAACAGTTCTATTAGGGTTAAAACGTATACGTGCTAATACTTCATTAGTCCGAGGATTTGATAACCGAGCTTTTTTGTTCGCACGTAAAAATTCTTCAATTTGATCTGGATGGTATAAGCGTTGTTCCAACCAATCTGATAATGTTTTTTTAGCCTTCTCTTCTGACTCATGATCAAAGATTCTAGTGACTGTTCCCGAATCATCCGTCAATAGTCTGTTAAAAAGAGAATCATCAGTATGTGTTATAATGCCATATAACTTTTCGTTTCTCTGATTTCGACTGAATCCAAAAGCGCGACTGAGGGCGTTAGGATCTAAAAGAGTGTTCGATTGAGCTTGTGAAAAACCTGCTTTTTTTTCTTTAGAATACATGGGTTGTTTATTTATTCTGGCTGTGATCGTACCATCTGGACCAATGATAAAAGGTTGTCGTTGAGATGGACGTAAATTATGAAGTCGGCGTGAATTGTTATCACCCGGTATAATCCCCAAAATAAATTGATAGCTATAATCGAATTCATCGGCTCGTAAAGTTTTTAATAAACAATCTTTGATATACTCTGTGGTGAGATTCCCGCTTTCCCACATAGTTTGGCGTAAACAGAAGACAAATTGCTCTTCGGTGATGTAAACATTGCGTTTGTCGATTTTAGGATATTCGGTGTTTAATAGAGGAAGATTTTCTTTCAGAAGATCAAAAAATCGTTTTGCAGTTTTTTTTCTTAAAAATTTGAATGTAATAATGTCGGGCAGATGCTTTTCCCTAACCTGACTGCTCGCTTTGAAAAATTTTGTAAAGGGGCTATGTTCTGCTGTCGTTTTAGTTTTCATGGCCTATCAACCTCTAATAATTGTGGTTGAACACCTTTCAGGTGATAAATCTGCTTTATTGAGACCTTTGAGCTTTCGATCAAGCTGTTCCATCATTGAATAAACATTTCTATAAAATTCTGCAGGAGTAGCCCTTTTGTCTTGATAAAATCGTAAGCTAGATGATTTGTCTTGGCTTTCTTTGAAGAGTAGTAGTATCTGTGAATATACTCTAAAAGTTGAATCAAATGATTGCGAAGTATTGATATCGATTAAATAACAATCGAGTATGTCTAATAGGTTGATCAGATGCGAATTATTTTGGCTATCATTCTGTGAAAACATCCAGCTGAAAGCATTGTACGCCGATTTATTATTTATTACACTGACTACGTTTGGCCACCGACAGGACTCACGCGGGTTTTTTTGTTCCTCTATCAATAAATTAGTTTGCTTTAAGGTAAATACTAAAAAAAGTAACATGAAGTGTCTGATAATCGAAGGGTTTAATAGGCAGATTAATGTGTCTTCAATACTGTTTTTTACCTGAAAATTGAATAAGTAAATGGTATAGAAATCCCAAATATATTGTTCATTACAGAATTTTTTTTTATCCAGCTGGTTGAGAAGGGCATTTAGCACGCTATGATTCTCTTGTGAGCAGCGTAGTGAAAAGCTTCTAATATGTAATGGTTTTATCCTATTTTCTAGTGTTGGCATGAAAGTATTTATTGCTGACAAATCTCCTCTCAGTAATATGTCAATGAGATTATCTCGGATTTCTTCATTAACAGCGGGATGTTCGAATAAAAATTTTGCCACTTTGAATGCTTGGCGATTGATAGCCTCCTCAAATCCTATATAAAAACTTGCTTTGTTGAACAATAAGCCGACTTCGAATAACAATAATGCATGTTCTTCGTCGAATTTTTCACCACGAGTAACCTGTTCATAAGTTCTATATAGTTTCTCTTTCCACTTAGCACGAGCTGAACCACAACCTGGTTTAATATGATCATTATAATATTGTTTTATGAATACAATATTCGAAGGGCTCAGATTTAATAACAGGGTTTCAAACACATAACTTATTGGATGATATAATGCAGAATAGAAATCACCGTCTTCAGGTAGAATTAATCTATTGAGGTTCCTGATATCTCGATTATCCAGAAATAACTTTGTTAAGTGAGGTATAATTTTTGAGTTAATACTCCACTCTGATGGCGCAATTATAGATAAATAATCAATCACGATTTGAATAGCGTCATAGAAATCATCATTTTTAATGGGTAGTAGTTGATATTTGTGACATAGATTTAACAATCGCTTTTTAGCTAAATCATTATTATCATCAGAAAAGGCTCTGGTTACTAAGTAGCAAATCGCTTTTTTAATGGTCAGTGGGTCAGTGATGTTGGCTAAATCAACGTTTTTTTCTAAAATAGCGATGATTTCTGAATTTCCTAATTCGTAGGATAATTCAAGCGCAACTAAAAACCTGACGTGTACAAATTCATCTTGAAATCGTCTTTCAAGTTCTATGATGTATGGAATTAAGTCCACAAAGCCATGAGTGATAGCAACATAAAGACAACCTGCAATTTTAGAACCTTTAATACTAGTTGTATAAATTGCTGAAGGGTTCTGTAGTAAAAATTTTAGTACTAAAATAGTTAGTTCTGGTTTATTATCGTTTAGCATATTGAATGCAGCGTCTGCGAGTAAGGCATGATCAAGCAGTTCTCGCGGCAATTTTAGCAATTTAATAATGACATTCCAGTTTCTATCAAGTATTGCAAGATAAAGTAAGTTATTAACAATTTCTTTAGAGGTGGGGAGCAATTGATATAAAAATGCTGAAGTGCTAATGTTACGATTATCTTTCGAGATATTGGAGATTTTTTTAAGGGTATCTTCGCTGATATTTCGAAATTCTTTTAGGCATAACTTTATGATTAACCAGCGCCAATGCGATGCGGCAGTTAATAGCATTTCATCAAGCCCCATAAATGCGATTTGGCGAGGGTTTCCTTTTTCAAGCAAATAATACAGCAGTGTGGTATGTCCATCTAAACGGAGTTTAAGATTATTTTTTTTTGATCCTGTTACTGCAATCAGTTTATTGGCAATATCAAATTGTTCGGCTAAAACTAATTTAGAAATAATCTCATCGTTTTGTTCAAATAAAGCAGGCGAGCGATTGATTAATGATCTAAAGACGATCGCACGTAAAGAAGATTCATCTTCAACATCCGTGCTTGAACTTGGCAATAATTTTGGTCTAAGCAGTCGCATTAACATACGGGTGTAACCTTTTTGCATCATTATATAAGCTAAAGGCATTCCTAAGTATTCATCTAATAGTATTTCGGATGTTATTTCAGGTAAACCGAGCAAAAACTCAAAATTGTTTTTTTTGTATTGCTCTAGTCGATTATCAATATTATTATATATTTTAGTGGCTTTTTCTCTATCTTCAGTCAACATTTCCTGAGTATAGAGTTTTATATCATGTAGCTGGCGAGATATAGGCTTATTGCTAGGAAGATAAAAAATTATGGGTATTTTAAAATTTGGATTAAGTGTATAACCATTACCTTTGGCGTATATTCGATAATGCTCGAGAAGTTCCTGAGCAAAATCATAGGCCAATAGTCGAGCTTCCAATGTATCTGCACAAATACAAACAACACTTCTATAGGGATTAAAACGAATTCGAGATAGCACTTCATTGGTTCGAGAATTGATTCGCCTAGCTTTTTGATTTGCTTTTTTGAATTCTTGTAATTGGCTTGTTGTATATAAACGATCTCTTAGATTTTCTAATGATTTTTGCGCTATTTCATTCGTATCATGATCAAATATTCTATTGATTGTTCCACTGTCATCAGTCAGTAGGCGGTTCAATAAGGCGTCATCTTTATGTGTAATAATTCCGTATAATTTGCTATTTCTAGCGTCAATAAAGAATCCA
>CAYUMZ010000044.1:0-10165 GCA_964446105.1 uncultured Gammaproteobacteria bacterium
CCAGAAGTCCAAATTCACTATGGTTTACAAAAACGAGATTTGATATTGAAATTGTAAACCATAACTCAAATAAAATCAAGGCTATGAAGTTTAGGCTCGTTGTTGTTAAGGGAGCTTTGGCTAATGATGAAGGGTTTGTATTGAGAGCATTGTCCGACACTATTGTACGAATTAGGTAAATACAATTTCAAACCCGTCAATATTTTCGACAGGAATTATTTCAGCTATCACTGATTTGACTTCAGCTTTTCTTGGTCCCATCCACAGCCACGCTTCAAACATTGTCATTTGTTCTGGTGTTCCAAATGCAATGCATTCAACATGGCCTTCAATGTCATTTCGAACCCAGCCCGTTATGCCCAGTTCTTGTGCCCGAGTCCGTGTGCTATCTCTAAAAAAAACACCTTGAACTTTGCCGGAAACGATAAAGCGTTTTCCAATCTTTTCCATTTTATAAACTCCGTATTGAGCTAACAATCATAATGTATGACGATCTAAAATTATAGGTTTCCATCTTTTCGGTCAGTGGAAGATCAGAATTCCTACAGGCTCTAGTGATACTGCTAGAGTTTTGATGGGTTAATAGTAATCTTCTATTAATGTAAGTTAATATCCAGGACTTATTAAGGAGGCTGTTCACCAACAATTTATAGGAGTATACTTCGGTTCGGGCATATCATGTACACACTGTGCGTGATGCGAACATTACTTGAAAAAGGAGTTCAAAACGTGGTTAGAGTTATTATCAGTGCCATCATCGGTGGCATTTTGGTTTTTGCATGGAGCATGGTGTCGTGGATGGCATTGCCTTATCACACACAATCAATCCATCAATTTAAAGATGAAGCAGCGGTAACCAAATTTATTAAAGAACAGGCAGTTCAATCAGGTGTCTATGTATTACCCTTTGTACCAAGCGACACGTTATCAAAACCCGCTGATGAGCAGCGAAAAGTTTGGGAAGAAGTTCAAAAGAAACAACAAACAGGTCCAATGATGTTTGCTTCTGTGGCATTAAACGGCACTGAAGTGAGTATGAAACAGTCAATGATTTATGGGCTTGTGCTGCAAATAGCCGGTGCCTTTATTATAAGCTTAATTCTGTGGGGATTTTGCTGTTCAGGTTATTTTTGTCGATTGTTTACTGTAATTTCTATTGGATTATTAGTGGGATTGCTTGGCAGTGTTCCCGGACTAATTTGGTGGAAATTTAGTTTGCCCTTCACTTTAGCCTGTGCAGCTGATGCTTTAATCGGTTGGTCTATTGCGGGTCTTTTAATGGCGGCGATTGTAAAACCCGGTCGATGTAAGAAAGAATCTCGCTAATTACTAGAGGGGGGATTTCTTTCCCCCCTTTTTTGTACACGATAACTTAAAAAACTCAAACTTAGGGGATAATAATGACAAAGATGAAATATTTTATTGCGACTGCTATCTGTAGTTCATTAACTCTTTCTTTACCTTCATTGGCGATACCCGGATTTTCAGGAATAACGCTGGGTGGTCAAGTCGGTTACGCTCATGATGAATACAACATGAAAGCCTTTTTTGATAAAGAATATTCAAATAATCAAACTGTCGGACGCATTTATGCTGGATATCAGTTTACGCCTTTTATGGGATTAGAAACCGGTTTCTCAATGATATCTGAAGCTAAATTACCTCGGGATTTTGGAGAGGTATCAACGGCAAATTGGGATTTGCTGTTAAATGTTGGATTACCTTTAGGTGGTACTGGGTTTCGATTTGATCTTAAAGGGGGTGCCGCTTACGTAGTTTCTAATTTCGATGCGAGCGATGCAGCTAAACATCATCATAATTTTGAAGATGATTCTAAAGGCGAATTTAAACCAGAAATTGGTGCAAGCTTAAGTTTTAATCTCAATGAATACGTAGCTATTGATGCAACCTATTTGCATATCTATGATGATCCGCGAAGTAATAGACTAAATACACCGTGTACTGATCTGGCATTGGTTGGTTTGCGTTTAATATTCAGTATCATTTAGTATAGTCCTAGAGATAATGAGAGGTTTTGAACTATGTCAAAATACGTTAGCGAGATTCCAGCGGAGATTACTGCAATTTTGAACAAGCACCCTGCCGAGAAATATAAAACTCAATTGAGAGCATCATGTTTTGGTACGCCATTAGGTTCTATGTTGGCTATCGCAGATGATAATGAGTTATATATATTAGAATTTTTTGAAAAAAAGGGATTGGAACGTGAAATTCAGAGGATTAGTCAAAAAAATAAATGTCACATTATTTCAGGAAAGACCAAGCCTATTACGTCAATTGAAAAATAAATGGGGGCTTATTTTAAAGGAAAACTGCGTGAATTTAATACGCCGATTCATTTGATGGGCACATCGTTTCAAGCTCAAGTTTGGAATCAATTATTGAAAATTCCTTACGGAGAAACGCGCAGCTATTTAGAGCAGGCAAAAGCAATAAAAAAAGAAACGGCTTATAGAGCTGTTGCCAATGCCAATGGCGCTAATCAACTCGCAATTATTATTCCATGTCATAGAATCATCAATAATAATGGTAAGCTGGGTGGATATGGTGGTGGAACTGAAAAGAAGAAATGGCTTCTTGAGCACGAAAAAAAGTCTAAGTTAAGTAGTTAACCATTCTAACAGCCCTTGCTTATAGTCAATATTTCTATTTCTACCGCTTGATTATTCAATATTTAATCTAGGTTTTGCATGGCAAAGATGGGTGACAAGGTGTAAGACTTAGATTACAGAAAATACATTTATTCACTCACGCGATACTGTATTGACCGTGTATCAATGATTTTTTACTGTGTATTGTGTTTTTTAACTGATCAAAGGAAAAATATGACTACACAGTTTTACGAAAATGTCGAAGAGGTCAAATTCACTCTTACGGAGCAATATTTTTTGAAATTAATCAATGAAGGAAAAACGCTACGATCCATTGCTATCCAATGCGGGCTGTCTCAATTGACAGTAGAGTTTCACGTTAAAAATATTATTCAAAAATTTAAAAGATTGTTGATTAATTAAATTCAAACTAAATCTAGATTATCGTAGTGAATGTCTCACGATTACCTTGATTTTGCTTTGAGAGATAGAAATATCATTGGCAATATCAATGAGATGATTAATCCTGCTGTCATGATGAGATGAAACATGAAAACTTCATGGTTGCCTAAATTTTGAGGTGGTATGAATCCTATGCCCAAAGAGAGGAGCGCGGTTAAAATGCCGATACACATTATAATCCAAATTCCAATTTTGCCACCAGGAATCTTGAAGCCGGATGATTCTGTCGGTAAATAGCGTAGGCGTATTGCGGAGATAAACAATGTCACATAGTAAATTAATGTGATTTGAGAGGCCAGATCTAATAATAGCCAGAAAGTATTGCTGATCTCAGAAAAAAGCAGAAAAATCCCTGTGGCAATTGTGAAAACTACGGCTTCGAATATTAATACGCCTACAGGCGCTTCGGCTTTATTGGTGATTTGTAAAAATCGAGCGACATGATTGTGTTGAGCGGCGACAGCGATCCCTCTCGTAGAGCCGAGCATCCAGGCTGCGAGACTGCCCATATTGCCAAGAAAAACTAAAAATAAAATGGGAATAATGAATCCGGAAATTCCGGATTGATTAAAAAATAATACAAGCGCATCGAGTAAACCTGTTAAGACACTTAATTGATTTTTTGGAATGATGATGGCAATGGCTAATGCAGAAAATAATAATAGGGTCAATGAAATGATACTCGATCGTAATAAACTTCGAGGATAATCGCGCGCAGGATTTACTACATTGCCCGCATGAACAGAAGTTAATTCAATGCCAAACATGGTAATTACGACGGAGATTAAATATCCGAGATTGTCGAGATGAAATAGATTGGGAATAAACGGGGTGGTCTGTGTGGTTACGGCAAGTGGCTTATGAGCGAGTAGCCAATAGCCACCACAGCTTATAATTAATACCATAGGAATTATGATGCCAAGTAGGCTACACCAGGTGCTTACTTTAGATGATATTCGGACTCCGGTACAATTTAGAGCGGTAAAACTCCAAAATAATACTAAACTAAAGACAATAACGAATACTTTGTTTTGTGCGAGCGCTGGATTAAAAAGATACGCAAAATTGGCGGCGATCAATGAGAAAATTGACGGATACCAAAGTAAATTGGCAATCCAAAAAAGTGTCACTGTAAAAAACCCGACTTTAGGTCCAAACGCTTTTTCACACCATATATACGCTCCGCCTGTTTGGGGGTGTGTGGTTGCGAGTTCTGCGGTCATCAATACACAGGGCAAATAAAAAAATAGAAAGGCTAAAATAAATAGAAATGGAAGTGACAATCCATAAAGCGCATTTGCAGGAAGAATCTGCATATTGCCGACAATGGCTATTTGAAGTAAAGCCAAAGCGCCTTTATTCAAAAAACGGGTGTCCATATTAATCCGTAGTGTTAATTCCTAGTCAGTGTGTTGGATAAATTACTGAATTATCCAAGAAGGGTAATACTAGCACCCGGATATTGCATGATCAAATAGGGATGGGGTCAAGTCTTAACTAATCGACTAATTAAGAAAGAAGATAAACTTCCTTCTTAATTAGTCGATTAGTTAAGACTTGACCCCATCCCTATTTGATGCGTGCCCGCTTTTTTGGGGTTTGTATCATCGCCTTTATTTGATCTGAGGATAGGACGTCTTTCTTCGCTGCTGGATGAATCATCCAATGCTTTGCTTGCAAGACTTGCAACAAGTGCGGCCCCTTCAGCGCTGTCTTCAGAGCTCATGATGGCGCTTCTCATTTTATTATTCATTGTGCTGGTTGTATGAGAAGGGGTATCTGAGTCTGATAATTCCGAAGAAGAGGTGGATTTCGCTATGTATTTTTTTGGGGGCCTATCTGTTCTAGAAAGCTCTTCTTTTTTGTGATGAGTACTGCTGCTGTCAAAAATAAAAAGGCTGATTCCCCAAGAAATAAAATTAAAGAGATAGGTAATGGGGCCATTATCCTTCCAAGTAGCCCATAAATCACTCAGAACATCTGCGACATGACTGAGTCTGGGGGCAATGACGGCAGCGACTACTCCTACGAAGCTAAATGTTAGAATGAAATTGGTGGTCAGCTTTAACCCCAATAAATAGACGCATGCTTTAGTAACATGAGGAGCAAATACCGTTAAGAGAAATGGGGATAATGCAGTATATAGACTTTGAATAGACACAATTAAAGTATTGCCCAGCGGTAATGAGATAATGATGCTTGATAGTTTTGCAACTGCTACGGTTAATATTGGTACAGTATTCAGGGGCAACAGGGTTAGTGCCCCAATTAAAATAGGAAATAAAATGCCCCATGCTGCTATAGTGAGTGCTAAGCTAAAACTTGCTCCAACAGTGCCTAATAGTAGACTGATTAAATAGGTAGCAGGTTGGCCAAAAAATGAAATTTTTAACATGCGTCCGTAGCGGAATGCCATACGCATGCTTTTCTCAGGAGATGTCACGGCTCTTCCAACGATTGCTAAAGCTCGGAAAAGAAAGTAACTAAAAACAAAAAATAGAACCCCGGTAAAACAAAGAATTTTATATGAATAATAATCTATACTAGCGTCAAAATTATTTCGATCTTTTTGATCAGGATCTGGTAGTTTTTCTATATCAATAATATCTGATGCTGAAATTTGAGTGGCATCAGATTGACGAAATTCTCTAATATGGTGTGATTTGTATCTTAAGTATTTATGAACTGCCCATGCATGAGCATGCGCACAAAAACGCTTGGCGACTAGAGGGAAAAATTCTGTAAAAAGTTTTAGAATGTTGAGGCTAGTTTTAGGTAGTAATGTGAGAAGTTTAATAGGTAAAATAACGGGAATTTTAACAAACAGAGAAAGCCATTGTAAAACTCGTTTTTCCGTTGAAATAAGAGAAGGGTCATCCCAGCCGCCAATTAAATTTTGTAGTAACTGCCATCCAATTGGGTAAAATATGGTTCTTTTATCTTCGTCCGTGTATAAATAATCGTCTTCAAGTTTATAGTTAATTTCAGTTCGTATTCTGCGCGAGGGAAATCCAAAAAAAGTTATAATACGATCCACTATTTCCTGGGTTTCAATTTCATCTTTTACAGATTTTTTGATTTTTTCCGTATGTTCGTGCTCTTCTGAATAATGATCATTAATGCCAAATTCCTCGAGATCATAAAATTTACGATCCTTTGTTATTTTCTTGCTGAGATCCTTGAGAGGGATATCTTGACCCTGTTTTTTTGGATTAAGTGAGGCTGAGTCGCTTGAATTAACGTCAAGATCAGTGTCATATAACCAGTCTTCGGCATCAATGTTAACAGTCTCTAAGACGGGTACGAGTTTATCTGAATTGACATCGTATCCGTCAGCTTCATACGTTTCATCAAACGCAGCTCTAAAGTACCAACTTGTTCCGCCAAGTTTGTCGAAATTGAATCGTCTATCGATATCACCTGACATCAGTAGAATGTTTGACAGATCTCTAGGAATTAAATGCAGGAGCCACTCTAGGATATCTAAACTAGAAGGATCTTCACTGGTCCGTAATAATTCTCTGCTTAATTTGTGTGTCGATTGTTTATGTGATTTCACGCAGCTTAAAACCTATTAATTAATTTGTGGGAATAATGCGACGTAGCCTAATTTATTGGATTTCTGATTACTTTTTTTCCATAAACAGGTTAGTCGGGCATAATTATCTAAATCAATAGAAACTAAACACGCTAAGTGATCTTTTTGGCGCTCTAGATGTAGAACATAACCTTCGCCTGGTGAGGCCTTCTTAAATTGGCCGCGCCAATTGCGGTTTTCGTTAGGTTTTATTTTCTCAATGGCGGAGTATGAGTGGTCTTTTAGTTCTTTAATATCAATGCTGCTTGTATAAGTGTGTTCAGAATCAGGTAGGCGTCCAATGGCAGTATAATGTCCAGTAATAATATATTTTAGAGCGCATTCTTCGCAATGTTTTGCTTGGGCAGTAAAAAAATAGAGGCATAAGAAGAAAATGATGGTTCGTTTCATAATGTGGACACTTTTATGTTGACTCTTGACGCTAACTTGTTTTCAATTTGAGTCTCAGATTAGGATCTCAAAAAGGTCTGGTGAAATAACCTGAATACTATTAGATTCAGGGCAAACGTTAAGTATATCATGGTATGATGAAGATTATCAATAGTTCTTGGGGCTCATAGCCTTATGAGCGGTATACTCAGGTGAGGGGTAATTTTAAACATAGGATTTACACAATGTTTTTTCTAGAACAAGAGCTTTTGCCCGATAAATCAGCAACCGTTGTTGCAGAAAATGAATTAGAAACAAAAATTCTAGATTTATTAAGAAAAAAAAATCTAGTGGATGCTGTTAAGTTAATGCCTCAAATCAAAGCCGGTGATCGTCTGTTTGAATTAACGAGAGAGGCATTAGAGATTGCGCAATCGTTACGTGATTCTGAGTCTGTTAAGCAGCTTGTTGGTCTGCCTTTTTCAAAGTTTCATAAAGATGATTTTTTTATCCTAGCCATTAAATCACTTCTTGAATTTAATCAAGACGCAGCGATTTGTCTAGTTGTATTCACAAAATTCAGTGGTGTTTATCAAGATATGGGGTGGAATATTCTGTTAGAATATTTTAAAACGAAAGCTGATTATCAGAAGCTAGAGATTGTTTATGAACATCTAAAAGATGAATATAACAAAAAAGAATTAAGTGAGTATTTTCTAGGGTTGGATGAGATTCGAAAGGATTGGTTGGCTTGGTTAACATGGTACGGGCGGTTCTATAGTGTCAATAAACACCAAAGAAACTTCGAATTAGAAGCGCAGGCATTAGAACGCTTGACTGCTCAACGAGACATTAAAGTTGTTATTGGCTTAATTAATCAGCTCTTTATTGAGCAAAATAGGCCGTCATTTTTCGAGCGATTGTATTTTTACTGGCTTAAGACTGAAGGTGTCGGTCGATGCGAACAACTCGAAAAAAGTTTGCCAGGTGAGTTAAATTGGCTCAAAACAGTGAGGGAATTGGTGACTACAGGGAGTAATTTTGAAATATTATCCAAGATTACTTTTGCTGAAAGAGACTGGGTTATTCCACTCGCTGTATCACAGTTGATTCGTCACGTAGATGAGCAAAATGCAGTGGTCCCAACTTTATTAGCCCGATCGGCTGCAGTGCCTGAGTGTAAATATCAAATAATGCAAATTGCTTGCCATATATGCATAGAAAGTGAGCGAGTTGATGTCCTAATTGAATTATTGCCACATTTAGACAGTTACCAGGCTGGAAAATTTATCGAGAAATTAATGGCGCGGGTTAAATTAAATGATGCGCAACAAGCGAGAGTTTTAAGATTAGTTGTGTTTGAGGGTTCATTATGGGAAAAAATCAAAGCTTCTTTTTTTACCCCTCTCGTAGATGCTGAGTCGCGCCGACGTGCTGAAGAATCTTATCAGAAAGTTAAAAAAGAGTATTTAGGGCTTAAAAATATAGGGAGTAGGAATAAGAAATCTCTGGAGATATGTAAAGAGTTAAACAAGTTGATTCAAAATAATCTGCTTGATCAGGCAATGCAATTATGCGCGGTTTTGGCTCCATCCGAACAAAGAAATAATTATGTAGACCAATTATTAACAATAGTTTTACAGAAAGAGCCAATAGACTTTGATTTAGTTAATCGAGTGTGTCAATTGTATCATGATAAGGCAGTGGCAGCATCTTGGAAGAATTTCTTCAGCGCGGTTCGTGGAGGTAGTAATCAAGAAATAATAAAGGCGAGCATGAAATGCAAATATAATTCTATTGCTCAACCATTCGTTTCAAAAGCGGCTATTGAGCTATTGGATGAGAAAGAGCTGGACGCGTCAATTGAATTCCTAAGAAATCAAGGATTCTTAGGATCAAACTGGTCGAGACACGATATTGAAACCAAAGTTGTAGATTGTCTCTTCTCACTCTATAAAGATAACATCGACAGGCTCATAGAAAGAATAAAATCTTGGATGAAAAAAGGCGCTGCATCTTACGGGCCTTTGGTTATGTCGAAATTGTTAGAAAAAAATCTGCTTGAAAATGCCATACGTTTATTAAATTCAATTACAGCCAACCGTGATGAGGAAGATTTTTGTAATAATCAATGTCTACTTTTAGTCAAGAATTACATATTAGAAATAGAGTTTAGTGTGAATTATTTTGAGATTTTAAAGAAATTGTCTAACATGTCGGTGCGTAATATTTTTTATGTTCAAATCTGTCGTTTAGCCTTTTCAAAAGGGCCAGCGTTTGCATTCGATATTGTCAAATCGTGTCCTGACAAAGAGATAAGAAAAGAATATCTCGAAGAGTTATTGTCGTCATGTTTAATAAAGTCTCAATTTGAATTAGCCAAAAATGCTTTGAATGGTTTGCCTCAAGACTTGCAACTGTACTGGAGGCCAATCGTCGATAATTTAACTAAAAAGCAGTTTAGAGAAGTGTTAAGTCATTGGTGTGCAACCTCACGATTTGACAGTAGATTGACTGGTGCTGTAATGACTAATGTACTCAGAGACCTGTCTGCAAGTGCTGCATTAGAGGAGTTTTCTGATATTCATACAGTTCGACAAATACTCGCCAAGGATAAGCCATTAACTGATGAGGCATCTTTTGAGGATTCGTTGAAGCGATTTACCGCTAGACAGGAATGCGATCGAATTTTGAGTATGATAGTTAGGCATTGGTGCGCTCAATGTTTGGATGTCAATAAAGTTTCTCTGCAAGAACTCTTTTACGGTTTGAACATGGTAATGCCGTGGTACATTGAAAGCCAACAATATGATGATCTTCTGACGAAAATCAAGAAAGAAGTTTTTTTATTAATGAGCAATTTTTGCGAAATAAGAGATTTTTTAACACAATTAATAGAACATAAAAAATTAGAGAATCAAGATCTCGATACCTGTGAGAAACGTTTTTTTGATTCAAATGCTTTCGATGAACTAGAAGCATTAATTCGTTTTGCAAGCCAACCTCGATTCGAAAATTGGGCCTGCGCTGCACGTCTAAGATTAACCACAGAATATATCAAAAGAAAAGCGTTCGATGATGCAGTACGATTTTTGCCCGATAATATGAACTACGCAGAACGTCG
>CAYUMZ010000045.1:0-10073 GCA_964446105.1 uncultured Gammaproteobacteria bacterium
AAGCCCTGTTTCAATTGCGTATGCTGCTGTGCATCATGCAAAAAGAATTTTTTCTTCATTTGAGCAACATCCCGTATTATTGATCGGTGCTGGTGATACCATTGAAATGGTAGCAATGCATTTATACAATCAAGGTGCGCGACGCATTATTGTAGCCAATCGTTCACTCGAGCGTGCCGAATTAATTGCAAAAAAATATCACGGTCATTGGATTCGCATTGCGGATGTTCCTGCGTATTTAAAAGAAGTGGATATTGTAGTGACAGCCACAGCGAGTCAATTACCGATTTTAGGAAAAGGTACTCTTGAAAGCGCATTAAAGGTACGAAAACATCGACCGATTTTTATCGTTGATTTAGCAATGCCACGCGATGTGGAGCCAGAGGCAGGGGCTCTAGAAGATATTTACCTTTACAATATTGATGATTTAATTAGTTTTGTTGATCAGAATTTAAAGTGTCGTGAAGGCGCTGCCCAAAAAGCGCAAGAAATCATTTCACTGGCTGCTGTGCAATTTATGCGTGAGTGGCGTGGGCAAGATGCATTAGGAACAGTTAGAGATTATCGTCAAAAACTCGATCAATTACGAATCGAAGAATTAACTGAAGCATTATCGCTAATTGAGCGTGGACAAGATCCTCAGCAAGTTATGACCGCATTTTCTCGAAGCTTAATGAACAAAATAATGCACAGCCCGACAATTCATCTGCGTCAAGCGGCATTTGATGATAGGCCCGAGCTTTTAGCCTTTGCACGCTTATTGTTTGATTTATAATTTAAGGTATTTAATTCGATGAAGGATTCTATAAAAAATAAACTCGTGAAATTAATGGAACGATTTGAAGAGTTGTCTCAACTCATTAGTACACCAGAAGTGATTTCGCACCAAGATAAATTTCGTGAGTATTCTAAAGAATACGCTCAATTAGAACCGCTCGTTGATAAATTCAAAGAATATCAGCATGTCGTAAAATTACACGATGATGCCAAGATGATGTTACAAGAAAATGATAGTGAATTACGCGCGTTAGCAGAAATGGAAGTGACCGATACACAAGCAAAATTAGATTTACTGAATGATGAAATTCAAACGCTTTTATTGCCAGAGGATCCTAATGATCAATGCAATGTGTATTTAGAAATTCGAGGCGGAGCAGGGGGCGATGAAGCAGCCATTTTTGCGGGTGATTTATTTAGAATGTATAACAAATATGCAGAGGGTAATCGTTGGAAAATTGAAGTGATTTCCGCGAGTCATGGTGAGCATGGTGGATTTAAGGAAGTGATTACCCGAATTACAGGCAGAGGTGTTTATGGTCGTTTAAAATTTGAATCAGGAGCGCATCGTGTGCAACGAGTTCCTGAAACTGAATCACAAGGTCGAGTGCATACATCAACGTGCACTGTGGCAATCATGCCTGAAGTTGAAGAAATTGAAAGTGTGGAAATTTCACCCGCGGATTTAAGAATTGATACGTATCGTTCATCTGGTGCGGGTGGGCAGCATGTCAATACAACCGATTCCGCCATTCGAATTACTCATATTCCTACTGGTATTGTTGCAGAATGTCAGGAAGAAAGATCGCAACATAAAAATAAAGCGAAGGCCATGTCATTATTGCAAGCACGAATATTAGATGCACAACGATCTCAGCAAGAGCAACAACAAGCAGAGCAACGAAGAAATTTAGTGGGCACTGGTGATCGTTCAGAACGAATTCGAACCTATAATTTCCCTCAGGGTCGATTAACAGATCATCGAATCAACTTAACATTGTACAAATTAAGTGATATTATGGAAGGCTCCCTTGATCAAGTAATAGAACCTTTACTGAGGGAACACCAAATGGATTTATTAGCCACATTAAGTGAGGAATAAGAATGACTAAAGACGACATTGAAACCCAACAGCATCAAAGTTGGGATACGATTCAAAATGCCATTATCTTTGCAACGAATCAATTAAAATCAACAACGCCTCGTCTAGACGCTGAATTAATTTTGGCTCATGTTTTGGGTGTCTCTCGAGGTTATTGTTATTCTCACCCTGAACAAGAACTCAACGTCGAGCAACAATTACATTTACAAGCGTTAATTCAAGAGCGTTTAGCGGGTGAGCCTATTGCGTATTTAATTGGTAAGCAAGCTTTTTGGAACGACGATTTTATCGTGACACCGTCAACATTAATTCCACGTCCAGAAACAGAATTATTGGTTCAAATAATATTAAATGAATTACCGATAGAAAGCGAATTCCAAATTGCTGATTTAGGAACCGGATCTGGTGTGATTGCTTTATCTGTAGCCAAAGAGCGACCCAACTGGAAGATTACCGCGACGGATTTCTCTAAAGAAGCATTGGAAGTTGCAAAAGATAATGCTCAGGCGTTGCATCTCAAAAATGTGCAATTTAGCCAAGGTTCGTGGTGTTTGGCATTGCCGCATCAGATGTATCATGCGATTATTTCTAATCCGCCCTATATTGCAGAACGAGATCCTCATTTAGAGTGGGGTGATGTTCGTTTTGAACCACGAACTGCGTTGGTTTCAGGTCCAGATGGTTTGAGTGCCATGCGTGAAATTATTTCGAACGCCGGAGATTATTTACATAATGGCGGATTATTATTGCTCGAGCATGGATTTGATCAAGGTGAAGCGGTTCGAGAAATACTTCAAAAATGTGGATTTACTCGAATTAGAACGGAACGTGATTTAGCAGGGCATGAACGTGCAACCCTAGGCATTTGGCAGGCATAAATTTGAAGATTGTTTTAGCAAGTTCAAATTCAGGAAAAATTAAAGAATTCTCAGCTTTAGTGTCAGATCTTCCTGTTCAAATAATTCCACAACGTGAATTTGAAATTGAAGATGCTGAAGAAACAGGGCAAACATTCGTTGAAAATGCCATTATCAAAGCGCGACATGCATCAGAAAAATCAGGATGTCGCGCATTAGCGGATGATTCTGGATTGGTTGTGGATGCCTTGGGCGGAAAACCAGGTATTTTTTCCGCGCGTTATGCAGGGCCACAGTCCAATGCACAAGAGAATATCAAAAAATTATTAATTGAAATGCAAGATATGCAGACTCCAAATCGAACAGCACGTTTTGTTTGTGTATTAGTGTTATTTCGATATCCAAATGATCCATACCCGTTTATTTGTCAAGCAAGTTGGGAGGGTGAAATATTATTATCCCCGCAGGGCAATAATGGTTTTGGCTATGATCCTGTATTTTGGGTACCCGATCATCAATGTTCAGCGGCTGAATTGCCAGATGCGATAAAAAATCAAATCAGCCATCGAGCAAAAGCTTTCCAGCTTTTGCATCAAGAATTAGTGTCTAGCCCCATGTAGAGACCCTCATTATCCTCATAGTAAAGCTTACTAGGAGCTCAGCGCCTCCTAGTAAAAAAATGACGCCTCCTAGTAGGGCGGTGGCTGATGAGCAGGTCTGCTAAGCCATTAATGGAAACCATCTGAGAAGCTTCACTGTCTCTAGCTTTGTATTCATGCAAATTGTAAACGTTTGAAACTGAGATATAACTCGCCACGAGGAATTGGCATTTGTCATTTCTTCGAGGATGATTATGTCGTTTTAACTCCACGAAGAAATGACAAATGTCAATTCCTCGTGGCCAAAGTGGATGGTGATGCAACGGACTGAAAAGAAATGAAATTATCCAAACTGTTTATATTGCTTGTCCCATTGTGTTTCATTTTGAATGTTTATTCATCAAAAATAGAAAATCATGGAATTTTGACGGATCTTGACTAATTGAATGAAAATGTCTCAAAAATTCCTTTTGATCCTGATATAAAAGCAACACACGAATATATCTATTGGCAGTGCTTCCCCCGCGAAGCGCTTACAATTACCCTCCAAGATCTTGGACATTCTGCTGAAGAACTATACTGGAAATATACTTATAGTTTATTGATAATCAAAGTGCATGATAGCAAGGGGGTGCGACATGATTATATTATGCGATGTGCTTGGCCTGTTGAGGCATATCTAGAAAAATTTAAAATTTGGCAAACCTTCATGAAGGGGGAGAAATATGTCTGCATTGCTGGGAGTTCGTCAGACCTTGAGAACGGAAAAAGCAAACAAAAAACTGTCCTTTGGTATTTTGAACAATTTAAAATAAAAAAAGGCTGCGATTCTTATTTTGAGGGAGCTTGTGCTCAAGAAAAAAAGCTCTGAGCCGTCATTAATCAATGATTTTAAAAATATTGCGGATTTTATCTATAAGTATGGATTGTGTGATGCATAGGTGTATAGTATGGGCTTAAAAATCCCATCTACTTTCATCTGCCCCCTTACCTCTTTATCAAGGCTGAGCCAGCTAGGAGGTCAATGCCTCCTAGTAGACTTTACTAGGAGGCATTGACCTCCTAGTAGAAAATTGCTAAGCTCCTAGTAGTATATCTACTGTGTATGACTATATGGATCTCATCATCAGTGGATACAATTACTGCCGAGGAACACTCAATGCTAGATGTAGATGAACTATTAACTCAACATGAAAGCAAAACACTTGAGTTCAAAGAAAACGCAAGCAATACTCTGAAGATAATAAAAACAGTTATTGCCTTCGCTAACACTGCAGGTGGGACTATCATCATTGGTGTCCGAGATAAAACAAAAGAAATTATCGGTGTTGAAAATGTTTTGCTAGAGGAAGCGCGGTTATCAAATCAAATTTCTCAAATGATAGCTCCTATGATAATACCAGACATTGATATTATTACCAAGGAAGGTAAAGAGTTATTGCTTATCAATGTGCCATACTTGGCTGGCCCTTTTTATTTGAAAAATTCAGCTCAGGGTACTTATATTAGATTTGGCTCTAGTAGTCGACTTGCTGATCCTGAAATGCTTGCAAACTTGCAAAGAGCTGTTAAAAGAATCAGTTTTGATGAATTGCCTTGCATGTCTGCAGATTTGAATGAACTAGACAAAAACTTTATTCAGCTTACTCTAAAGCAATTATTTAAAAATTTTTCTGTTAAACATTATGAGTCATTGCAATTAGTCAAAAAACACCGCCAAAAAATATATCCAACATATGGTGGTATATTATTATTTGGAATCGATAAAACGAAATGGTTACCTGACGCTATAGTTAAATGTGTTTGTTTTGGCAGTGTAGATAAGTCAAATATTGTTGATAAACGAGAAATAAAATCTAATTTAATCGAAACAGTGGAAGAAGCGGTCAAGTTTGTTCACAGTAATACTCGAGTTTCTGCTCAAATAGGTGCTGTTAGACGAAGCGACATCCCTCAATATCCAGCCGATGCTATTCGAGAAGCGGTGATCAATGCCATTGTACACGCTGATTATTCAATCAAAGGAGCATCAATACAAATATCGATATATAGCGACCGAATCGAGATTACTAACCCTGGCTCATTACATTTTGGACAAACTATGGAGAACGCTTTATCAGGGATTTCGAAATTGCGTAATCCTGTAATAGGCCGAATTTTTCGTGAGATAGGTATAATCGAAACGTTGGGCATTGGTATGCCAAGCATAATCAAATCATATCAAAACTCACCTGCTAATAGTCCAAAATTTGAAGAAATTGAAAACTTTTTTAAAGTGACACTATATTCTCGAGAAATTCCAGTGCTAACCGATAAACCATGGGCGAGGCAATTACAAGAATTGTTAGTACATAATCAGAAAGTAAGTACAAAAGAAATGGCTGATGCGTGGGGCGTTGCACTCAGGACAGCTCGAGAAAGATTAAATTTCTTAGTAAAGACAGGATATTTAAAACGTAATGCTAAATCTAAAACCGATCCTACATCCACATTTTCACGGATATAAATCCGTTACAAGTAAATTAAGAATTAGTGTTTACAGGCCTCCATCATCCTCCTAGTAGAGCTTACTAGGAGTCCATTGCCTCCTAGTAGAAAAAATAAGCCTTCTAATAGCACAGTAGCTAGAGCAAGTAAGGGGCCAGATTTACGTTTAGTGAGTTCTAGAGAATCTTTAAAACATACATCGGGCTCCTTCCCTTTATTCTGTCGGTTTTTTTGTATTCATCGAGGTGAAAATTTTACCTATAGATGAAACGACTCCTGCAACATCAGACAAATTAGCTGGGATGATCATGGCGTTATTTTGCTGGGCTAATTTGCCAAATTCGTTTAGATATCCTTCAGCAATGCGTAAGTTGACCGCGTCAGAGCCACCTTTTTCGTTTATCGCGTTTGCAATTTCACGTATACCTTTTGCAGTTGCTGTGGCCACGCGCTCGATTTCTTGGCCCCGACCCTCAGCTTCGTTAATACGCTTCATCCGTTCACCTTCTGAACGCGCGATAGCTTCTTGTTTATCACCTTCGGCACGATTAATTTTTGCTTGCTTTTCGCCCTCTGACTCTGCAATAAGGGCACGTTTTTCACGTTCGGCTCGCATTTGCTTTTCCATAGCATCTTTAATACTTGTCGGAGGTACAATATTTTTAATTTCATGTCGAGTGACTTTCAGCCCCCAGGGTTCAGCGGCTTTATCAAGAGCATTAACTATTTCAAAATTAATTTTCTCTCGTTCTTCAAAGGTGCGATCCAAATCGATTTTGCCGATTTCACTGCGCATTGTGGTTTGTGCGAGTTGGGTTGATGCGTAAATATAATCGATGATGCCATATGTGGCTTTCACTGGATCTTGAATTTGCATATACAATATCCCATCCACTTCAACGGTAATATTATCTTTCGTGATACAAGATTGTGGCGGCACTTCAATTACCATTTCTTTTAGAGAATGAGCATGAGCAACACGATCAATGAATGGAACAATAATGTGAAAACCTGGCTCAAGGGTTGCATGATATTTTCCGAGCCTCTCTATTACAAGTACCGTTTTTTGAGGTACAACTCGTGCTGAACGCATAATCACAATAACAGCAAAAATGCTTATGCCTAATAAAATAATAGTACTTATCCCAAGATCCATAATAATCTCCTTAAGGTAATTTAACTGTAAGTGTTAGGTTGTTGTGGGAAATAATTTTGACTATAGACCCTTTTTTAATTTTTTCTGATGCCGTGGCGTTCCATGCGGTGCCAAATAATTCAACTTTGCCCAATGCACCAGCTTCGATTTCATCGATTACAACGGCAGTACTGCCAATCAATGTGTCAATTTCATGAATGTCATGATTACGCCGCAAAACACGGCCATGCGCAATTTTGGCTTTTTTGCGAAAAAGCATCAGGGTGAGTACAGAAACGCAGATAAACAGGGCGAGTTGTAAATCTAATGTCGGGGCTAAGCCTAGAATTTTTAGAAGTAAAACCATCCATGCGCCGATTCCAAAAAAAACCATCACAAAAATTGGGATTGCAAGCTCAGTGAGAAGAAGTACCAGTCCTAGAAAAAACCAAATTAAATCAGGAGTAATGTTATTCATCATACAATGCCTATCAGTTGTAAAATGCAGCTGTGATAATAAATGAATTAAAGTTAAATGTATATGTATGGCTCGAATATCGGCTAGCAATCCATCCTGATCTTCATCATAATATTCTGCGTGGCCTATCAGAAGAGCTGTTTTCTGATTGAAGAACATTCTTCGGTGTCGTATCTTTAATTGTTATATGTTTCGCAATTTTGATATTAAGACTTGAGAAATGACCCCGTGAAATAATTGTATTTTTTATCACATGATCGTCGTAGAAAATTGTTCTAGCCATTTCAGAGATGGAAGGATCATGGTATGTTTGATACCCTCATAATACGGAGAATGCGAACTAATTATTATTCTGTGGCTATTATGAATATTTTATTGTGGAATTAACAGCTTCACACTTGCCATCCTGCCCCCTGCCCCCTGCCTGCTGCGGCAAGGGACAGATTTGATGTTTATTGCACGGTCTTAGGGAGATAGCTCATACATCAATACTCTATTGAAAGGCGATGAAACTGTTGCTCTATTGGCTGTAGCATGGCCTCCATTAGCAATATATAAGCGATTGCCAACCAATTCCGGTCTTTGGTAGGTCACTGTTTTCGCTGACGGAGAATCGTACGAAGGACTTAAAGGCAATGAGTGTAATAAAGCCCCTGTATCAGCATCTAAAAATATCACTTCTGCATAGACAGAGGTATTTTCAGGGCCAGTGTCAAACGGAATGTAGGATGAAGCGCCAGGTGCAACTACAACCCCATTGGCAACTGATAAAGGCGCTTGAGATCGTCCTGGCTGTGTTACGGCGGGTGAGACAAGTTGGCGTGTTGTGCCGTTAATGAGTTTACCAACAACGCAACGTTGCCATGCAAGACTACCATCACTAAGATTAATGGCCACGTACATACCTCCTGCCCAAAACCCGTTAGGATTTCCATCACCATTTCCGAAGCCGGCATTAGGGCCTCCAGTCAAATCACATGAATGGGGTACAACATGTGCCGGGTTGCTTGGATCAAGGTAGTCTGCAAGGCTTAGGCCAGAAGAAGTACCTGTATTTCCATAGAAACGTTTATTGTCTGTAGTTTTACCCCAAACAAAGCCATCGCCTGATATTCCACCCAAGCCAAAAGCTGTCGATTCCCATAGTGGCTCACCGGTAGCTGCATCGAAAGCGGATACTGTGGCGCCTTTGCCCATAGCCAGGACGATGTCTCGGACTTTTCCTTTAACTTTAATATTCTCAACCAGCATGGGTTGGGTGATATCACGGTCTTTATAGTTGAACTGTAAGAATCTATTAATATCCAGTCTTAAGTAAGGAGGGCAAAATGGAACTGCATTGGGGCCAAAGCAAGACAGGTTCCACACATCATAGCCTTCAATCGGTTGAGCCCATTTAATTTGTCCTGTCAGATAATTAAATGCAATGATTGAAGACGTAAGCGGTAGTTTGGGTGATGATACTAATGGGAATAACCCCTCAATAATACTGTCGTTAAAAGAGGCGTTACTGATGTTGCCATTTTGTAAGACCCTCAAACATTGACTATCCGTTATAGGAGCATCTGGATGTGCTAATCTGTTTTGCTCGCAAGCATCTGCAGCATCAGGCCCGTTATAAACTTCACCTGTTCCAGCGTACACTAAGGTATTTTTGTAGCTGACAGGAAAATTGCCGCCTCCCCAGATACTACCGCCAGTCCACGCGTCTACAGTTCCGCGGTTGACGATCGTGTTGAGAGAGTCGAAGCGTTGTTTGGGAGAGGTGTAAGTTTTCCAAATAACCTGACCTGTTGATTCAAGAATACCGGCTAATCCCCCGCGATAATTACAGCACGTTCCTCCAAAAGAATCGGGTGTGATTGGAAAGATAAGATTACCTGAGAGCTCGGATGCAAAACCCACGATGATTAAATTTTGACCCAATATCCACGGAACTAGCACGGGGCCAATGGAGGAAATCATCGTTTGTTGGTTGTTATCAATTACCGTTCTCCAAATAATATTGCCAGTTTTAGGATCTAATTTGTAGAGCGTTGCTCCTTTGCCACGATAATTGAGATCCGTTGGGTTTGAGGTGCCTGTATTTCTGTTAGCAAAACCCGTGAGCGGCGGAGTCTGCAACGCCCCAAAATATTGATTATTTCCTACATATAATGCTCCATTGATAAGGGTAGGGAACATACGGCTTGAGAACCCATCAAAACCATTGGTCGCATACTTTGGATCCAGAAAGAAATCCATCGTCCTCACTACAGCAGGTGCGGGGCTTCCGGTTATAGGGTCGGCACCATTTGTCTGTGATGAATCGAGCACATACATGTGTCCATCGAAAGTGGGTACGTATACTAGCCCCTTATTATCAACACCTACCCCATTCGAAACACCATTTTCTGCACGAGGGTTATCGATAGGATTTTCTGCACCCGAAGGAATAGTAGGTATTGTGTAAACCCATTTAAGCTTGAAATTCTTGACATTGCTTTTGTTGAGACCGCTTGTTGTCGATGCATTTGATGAATTAAATCGGTTTAGCCCATGAAGAGTCCATGAAGCACTACTCGTGCCGTATGTTGATGAGCTCATTAAAGTACTGTCAGAATCTGCTAACGTTTCACTGCTAATTAAAGCGAGTACT
>CAYUMZ010000046.1:0-10066 GCA_964446105.1 uncultured Gammaproteobacteria bacterium
GGCCTATAAAAGATAATCGGAATTTTATAATTTGGATTGAGTTTTATACCACATCTTTGAGCATATTTTCGAAATTCTAATAACAATTCCTCAGCAAATTGATAGGCCAAACAGCGTGATTCCAATGTATCGGCAACTATCACCACGAGCGTTCGATAAGGATCAAAGCGAAGCCGTGCTAAAACTTCGTTAGTACCCTTCGCCTTACGCCTCATCTGGAGATTATGTTCGACGAATAATCCAAATTTATCTCGAGGATATGAGGGATTACGTTCTGCAATCGCACTTTCGCGATTAGCAAAATCAAAAGGTCGGGCCATTGTTCCGCAATCATTCAATAATGAACGACTAATCAATGCATCGTTTATGTGAGTCAACAAGCCGTATAATTTTTCTTTTCTCCCTTTAGAAAATCCAAAGGGATCCACCAATAATTCAGCATCGATATAGGTACATGATTGAATTTGAGAATACCCAAGTTTTTCTTCCATAGTATGATCTGGTTTTTTTTCGAGGCGGCTCGTCACTTCTCTGCGAGGTGAGAGGGTAAAATCTCTGCGCTGTACTGGCCTCAAATTGTGGTAGCGTTTTCCATTTTCACCAATAATAAGCCCCCATTTAAAAGCGAGGCTAAAATCATACTGATCGGCTCTCAAGGTCTTTAACAAATACTGATCGCCCAAAAAGCCAGGATGAAGCTCTCCATTTTCTTGCATCCAAGAAATCTGAAAAAAATAAAATTCATTGTTAGACAACGTTACAGTACAACCCTCCACTTTTGGATGTCGCTCGTCAATGATGGGCAGTATTCCTTTTAAATAGCGGAAATACTTTTCCGCTGATTTCTGATTACTGAACTCTACAGCGATAAAATAGGTTTCTTTGGAGGTTTGCGAACGAAAATGCAGGAATTCATCCCAAGATTTAATGCCAGTGGCGTCAAGTCGTTCATAATATTCTTTTTGCATCATTGTAACTCATCTATACATCTTTTTTGGGCTGCAATATCGCTTCATACCATATTTAAATATAACCATCAAGACGATTATTAGTGATTTACATCAGGGACAACTATGATAACATCCGCTTCGCAGCGGGAGAAATAGAACTGAAAAAGGAGTACCTATGCAAGCATGGCAACAAGAGACATCGTCGGAAGAACTTTCCAGACTCAACCCTAAAGTTTGGGGACCCTATATTCCAAAAATATTAGGGGGACTTGTCGGTTTAGTTTATTCGCCCCTAACGTTACCGTTTATCTATGCCGGCCATGATACGTATGTCATTCATGAAACTAACGCAAAGCTTTGGCATAGTTGGGTACCGAACAAAAGCGAAGATTCATCAATCAACTACATTGCAGCCCCCCTGGTGGTGAGTGGTAATACCCTAGGCCGTTTCCTTTGGTTAATAGCCAAATTTCCCGTCAATTTTGTTTACAGTTTTTATCGAGGCACCATCGATGGATATCAAGGTGGTTTTTTACAATCCTTAATCAATCCTTCACGAAGTTTTAATCGATACGATACTAAAGGTCATCTTGCGTCACTATTTAATCAGAAAGATGCTACGGGACATTCTATTCGATGCTATCAATTTAGATCGCAGCATTTGCTCTCGTTGGCAATATTTCTTACTTTTTTTATCAGCATCATTGTTGCGACTGCACTATTTTTTCTTCCTACACTTGTACCGGTTGCATTCACTCCGGTTGCTATACTCGCTAAAACCACCGGGATAAAATTAGCAACACTTTTAGGCATTAATGCTACTGGGTATGCCATCCCATTAATCAATTTTGCAACAACATTAATACTCACTTTTCCCGCTATAATGGCTTTGGAAAGCGCGATTTTTGCCTTGATTTACCTAGGGAAAGGAGCCGGTGAGTTTTTTAAAGGCATTATTAATCCTAAATCGCAATCGTACGATGGCTATCGCATTACCTTTGCACTCAAAAAAATTATATCTCTGCTCGATAAATGTGTTGCCATTGTCGTCGGCATGCCGCTCTATATTCTCTATAAACCCTGCTTTCAATTGCTCGATTCACTACGACTAATTTTAAAAACAAATAAAGCAATCTGGAAAGACGGTAAAAAGAACGCTGAGACTCACTCTACTGGAAAAGGAAGGGAAAGAATCGGCAATAGTTTTTCTTACGAATACTTCTATAAAGCCGGTGTCTCTATTGTTTTATTGTGTAACACAATCGGACGGTTAATACTGCTTCCTTTTCAAATTGCTTCAAGTTTACTATACGCACCTTTTCAATGTGTGCGTCATGCAACAAAATACGGCATATCTCATGTATTATCTTATCCGTATCGTTATGCAAACAGCTATAGAAACAAGCTACTTGTAAAAGGTAAGGGCAATCGAGAATACACCGGTAGGAAAGAAGATTATAACAAAGTACATGTTGCAAAAGCTGAGAATGTTTATTATTTCAAGAAAAAACATATTGCCCTTTTGGCTGCCCTATCAGGATTAGCGTTTGTTTTACTGGCTAGTTTTATTCCACCTTTAGGCTATCTTTCCATTAGCTTAACTGTTAAAGCACTGACTCCCCTAGGACTATTTGAAGCCAGCGCCGCGGGCATGACTGTGCTAATTGTGAATTTTATTACAGGTGCTGCAGCAATTACGGCTATTGCTGTTGGATTATGGGCCACATCATGGCTGCTCGCTAAAACCAGCGCAGCGCTTCAGTCAATGAAGCAATTATTAACTCGATCAAAACATTTTCATAATTTGTCTCATTCATCGGTTTCAGCTGGCGATGCTCTGCGCGTGATGACCAGAGAAAACCTTGCTGTCAAAACATTGAACTCTGTAATTGACGGAAAAAAATCAAATAGTGCAACAGATGAAGAAAATAAGGAAATCGAAAAAATTAATCATAGTTGGGCTTTCAATTTTAAACAATTGTTGGACCCTGCAGGCATCAGGTTTAAACCAGGAATACTCCAACAACCCAGACCTGTATACCATGCAAAGGAAAGAAAATTCAGCCGTCATGCAGTTTATAAACGAGTGAATCCTAAAACGAATGAAACCGAAACAAGAATCATGCCAGGGGAAAGAGGACGTGCAAAATGGGGAGATTGGTTCATTTCAAACATCACACTGGGATTTAAACGTCTATATACAAAAAAAACAGGCGTTAGCTTGGCTCCTAAAGATGGCACTATGGCTTTTTTTACTCGTGGTGATGACGATCCTATTGGTCTGGGTTTTAACATAACTATGCTTGATATTAAAGACGAGAAATACGTTTTTGAATATGATGGAGATACTAATGCAAAATGGTGGTGGCATTTTCGATATGTTGCATACTCGAAAGATCCTAACCTCTCATATATAATAAAAAAATGTATCACAATCCAAGAGCTCAAAAACATTAATCGAGCATTACGCCGAAGAGGTGAGGTACCCAGATATAATGAAATTCTAGCCTGTTTAACCGCTGAAGCGCTAGTTGCTGTCGTTGTATCAAAAGACATTTTATCTTTCCGGATCAATTCCATTTTCCGAAAGATGATTATCAAACATAAACTTGGAATCGATCTCCCTATTTTGATGATGGGAATGTTGTTTAATGGCAATTCTACTATAACAACTCGAGAATATACTGTAGAAGAACAAATCTTCGATTTATTTGATTTATCAACAAACTCAACTTACGAGACTGAAAGTATTTTTGACGCCGTTGCAAAACAGTATAACGAAAAACACAAAGCCAAATCGCCAGACTCTAAAAAAGATTTTGTCAAAACACTCGTCAACACTCATCCAGTAAATTGGGCTACTTTGTTTAACGACAGGCAAGTAAGTTCTGTAAAAGAAAAGAATTTCAAGCAATTCATTAATGACGCAACAGGAATTGATCTCGATAAAAAAGTAGACTATAAACCCATGGGAACTCATCTGAGTACTTGCGTAACCTAGACACCATTTGATTGAGATTGAAAATAATATTACTGTAGTTTTTCCAGGCAAGTTAGCCGTCTTTTCTAGCTAACACAGCTTAAATGATTCACTCTCAATCTCTTGAGAACCTTAAAATTGGCAGATTGTTTATTTCAAAGGATTTACGACCTGCCCCATAAAAAGAATGTCTTGTGTATTATTGTCTACAATAGCAAATACAAATGGCCTATCAACACGAATCGTCCGTGGCATCACAGCAGTCATCATGACAATACCAGCCGTCACAGCAGCAGCCTTAGTGCCTTTTTCATCGACAACAATAACTGCTTTTTGCAATACTTTGTCTAAATTAAGTGGTACTTTATCATTTATATTGCCTAAATCAGCATGCGCCGTGAAAATAGTACGAATTCCTAACGATTGCAGTGTCGATTTTAAATCTCTATAGGATGAAGCAATCGAAAATTTCGGAAAAAACAAAGTGAATTCCGTTTTTTGTTGAGACTGTAGTAATGAATAGATTTTATCCGCCGTTAATGTCTGAACAAAATGGGTATATTGCGTAGCCTCTATCGGCATCAAAATTAACATTTCTAGTTGACTATCGCGATATGGAAGGCCTATTAGCTGAATACCATTCTGATTAGCAATATAATAATGATCTTTTTTATTCATAGTCGGAACTCTGATTTTTTTATTATTCAAAAGAGTAAAATCTAGATTGGATGTATTTTTTACATCGAATTCGACAGGCCAAAATCCCTGGAAGTATAGGGCATTCGCTAAAATCAATGCCGTACTTTTATCGACATCATTGGGCTGAAGAATGTCTTTTATCATACCGTGCGTATTTTTATCAGCCCATTGATTCACTCGCTCTACTGCCTGAGTAGGATTTTTTTCAAAATCGGCCGAAAGAACATCCCCTTGATAGCGATTTTTGATGACATCCAAATAATCGTGCTTAATTTCCAATCCTTGTTGAACCCATATTGCATTAGCGACATCATATTCTTTTTGTTTAGATACCACAGCTTGGCAAGGTTGCGAAGATCCGCACAACGCCAAAGACAGTTCTTGTTGAGTAATTCCTTTCGCTCCTTCTTGAAGCATTAACAATACGGCTTCTAGACTGGTGCCTGACAATACAAGATTTTCTTGTGCATGATCTCGTGCAATTTTTTGAAAAAAATTGACTGAGAAATTCGTAAGCTGAGTCCCTGTAGTAACCTTCTCATCAGCATTAGCCAACGTCATATTGAAAGCCATCAGCAGTGATATCAAAAGACTCTTTTTCATCGTATTCCCTCCGTGAGCCAACTTCAGTAACTAACCCTTACCCTGAAATTTTAGTCTACATTGTCAATTTTCACCCCCTGAAACCTGGAAATAGCAGTGTCAAATTTCAGGTTCTAGCCCTCATTTTCTGATACATTTCATGGACTTCCATCCTAAAATAAGGTATATTAGGCGGTTTGGGGGAATGGGCTATGACTGGTTATGCCAATTGTCCTGTTCGTTGGTACAGTCAGTTTCAATCAGGCTGGAAAAGTCTTAATCTGAAAAGTGCACAAATATTCGGGTTAACTGGGGGAATGAGCATTGGGTCTAGATAAAAAAACCGTCTTACTTCACGAGGTTCAGAAACAATCGGGCCTTTTTGTGCTCTCTGGCCGAGAATCGATTATCTATAGAACAGCTTCAAAAGTTCCTGGTACGTTCTTTCGCGATGAAGCAACCCTCCTCGTTAAAGAGGAAATACCCTTATTAGAGCCAGGCGAAGGCCGTAAACAAGGTGGCACATTAGGCTTTATCTATGAAATGGATCTCGATGAGGACAACGAAAAACGTTATCACGAAAAAGGTGTTGATGGCGTCAAGCTTGATGACACTGAAGATTTCAAATCAATGTTAGATGCTAGCATTGAAGAAAGCAGCCCTGAAAAATCCCGCTCAAAAACAAAGAAAAAAAATGTATTTCCCAAAAGTGCCAATTCTTTTTACTGGAAGACTACTCAAAAAAATATTCAACAAGCCATTGATTATGGCGTTACACAATTCGAAGCTTTAACCAGCAAGGTAAGAAGTGCGTTAGGTGCTTACCGACTCGCGGTGTCCGAAAGAGCCTATGATTTCGGCATTATTTCAGATAAATATGAAGAAAAAGAATTTTTGCTACGCATCACTCAAGCCCGTATTCGTCATCTGCAAGGGCTCGAACGTCTAACGAATAATTATGACCACCATACAGACGAACCGACTAATGTCACTCGAATTAAAACTGCATTCGAAAACTATATTAATTCTTTAAAACAACTTCAAGAAGACATACAGCTCAACTCAAGCACTCTTAATAAATACGACATCGAAGCCAGCAGGAAACTCCTTGATCAAATTGAAGACGACATTTCTGCTGCCCAAGATTATGTTGATATCACTTTAAATTGCCCTTTTCCAGATCAATCCATTCAAGATTATCTCAAAGACACGGTACTGCTGGCCAGCGGCCCAAACTCTATTGCTCATTTTATTAAAGATCGAATGATTTATGCTTTACGCCAAGCACAAGAGCATAATCAAAACATGACCTATAGTCGAGAAGCAGGCTCTTTATTTCGAGGCGAATTTAATAGTTATTGTGAAGACGCTCTTAATGTTATCACTGAGTATTTATGTGATCACCACAACCCTGTAGCGCCCGAACATCAGGGTTATTTTAGCACTAACCCAGATCACCCTTTAACTTTAGACTTTAGGCACCTAGGCAAAAATCGCCGGACAGTACGACGCTATATTATGGCAATCACTCAAATTGAGGGCGCTGATAAAATACAAAAAAATATTCAGAATCAATATGTCTTACATTGCCCCAACACTGTCATCGAAGACGATACAAAATCACAGGTCCAAGAAGATAAACCACTTAAAGTCACTCGCTTTACAAGCTGGGATATTCAAGCGAGTAAATCCTATCCTTTTTTTAGAGTTGCTTATTGGGTATGGAATTTACTCGTAGGTATTGTTGTTGGTTTTTTTGATCTTCCTTCGGGTTTTATTTCCGGTCTTAAAGGAGAAGAGCCTACTTCAAACGTTTCTAAGTATACTAAAGAATTTACACCTGATTGCGCAAAAAATACTCGTTTTCATTCTTTGGCAGAAAAAATCGATTTTCCTGCAGTATCTCTCGGAGCAAAGCTCGGAAGCTTAATCGGTAGTGTGATTCGTAATACAATTTGGGAAGTATTTAAAGGTGTTAGAACATCATTTCAAAGAGCACGCTTTCAAGTGTACGAAAATTTATGGACCGATTTTGACATTATTCACAATGGTTTGCGTAACGAAACAGATATACTTGATCAAGTTAATCGTGATATAAACCAGCTAAAAACAAGTGAAGATGAGTTATTAAAGAAAGTCGATAAAAAACATGGAAAACATTATAATGAAACCCATGTTATAAGCAGTCATGGTAACAAAGGAACATTAAATATATCATCAGAAGAACTGAAAGGACAATTTGCAAACCCTCCCTATGAATTAAATCCTGGTGAATGGCATGATTTATTAAATTCCGCATTAGGTGGAATTAATTTTCTCTTTGATTTTGTATTTAACGATATACACGCTAAACATCCATTTTCTGGAATTTTGTACAATGCATTTTATGCACTTGGTACTATCGCCGTATTATCACCACAAACCCTAGAATTCATGGGTAAAAATTATTTAGAAATTTCTAAAGGTATCTCAGATGCTGCAACCAGCAATTTAACAGCAGGCGCTTCTTTCGCTGCATCAGTTGAAGCCCAAGCAGCTGCAATGGCTGGTGAATTTGTCGTCAGCGGTCGAAATAGTTGGCTACTGACTGGCCTCAGCTCACTGGAAGAAGAGCCATCTAATATGATCGCTTATAGCGCGATTGCTGTGGGATTAGGCGCCATTTTAGCCTACGGACTCAAAGTTCCGTACATCAGTGAAAGTATTCGAGCAGAATTGGGTACCGTACCTGCCATCGCTCTCGGTGTTGCTGGCGCTAAATTTGGCCTCTGCCTTTTCGAATTATTTCAAACTGACGCCAGCGATGAGATAATAGAAGATGAGGTTCGTAGAGAAAAAATTAAGCTCTTTTTAATCGAACACTTTAAAGAGAAATATCAATTGAACGACCAAAAGATTGATGAAATTTGTAATTATTTTCTTGATCCTAATTTCAAAAAACAGATCGAAGCGTTTTATAACGATTCAGAAGAATCTAAGATAAAGTTCCGACGAATACAAGTGTTCATGCAAATGCAACAACATAAGCATTTATTGCCATACCTGCCCTACAGCACAAAACGCGAATTACTTGAATTAATGCATAGAGACAGCAAAGCATTCCCTGGCGGCGAATCTGCTATGCATCAGCTTCTTTTCCCTGAGACAAAAGGATCTATCATTGAAATTACTGTATCCACTGTTTTAGACTATATTCCTGCAGTAGGTGGATGCTTTGCGAGCATTGTAACGTGGGATTCACATCCCTGGCGTTACTTAGGTAATAAAATGTTAAAAGACGTTACTCGAGTTATTCATGCCCTGACAAATAAGGTCATCAAAAAGCTGGCTCATTATGTTCGTTTAAATATTCGTATTGTATTCGATGTGATTTTTAATGAAATATTTGCTCGACTTGAAGGATTGATTCGTAACAACGAACATTTATTATCTTCTGGACATTATTCTTTTTCAACCGATGTAGACACTGCGTACGAAACGTCCAAAGAATTTTTTGCCCAACCTGTCGACGTTATGCGAAAAGCTGTTACTCAACCAAGTCCTCAAACGTTCTTTGCCCGAACGATGCATGAATTCTCTAATGATTGTGTAGAAAAATTTCAAGATCAACCTGCCCAACCTGTAGCGGATTCTTCCAAAAAATTAACTCCAGCAGCCGCAACTCCTGAGAAACAAAGAACATCTAAAGACAGCCTATTTGAAATTAATCTCTATCCAGCCGTGACATTTTTCAGTCCTCTCTCTTCTCAGAAATCCACAGGATCTCATGAAAGCCTTGAGAAAAAACAAGAGACTCGACGTACTCTAGATTTCAAATAATCGGCCTTTATACTCATACGGCAATTCTTAGCAAATTTCATATGGTATTGCATATAAATATATAAGGCTAACTCTGGGATCTGAACTATACTTAAGTGGTATCTAGGAGTTTGAAGCCAAGTTGGCAACAACTCTGGCCTTCAAACAACATCTCAATTGATTAAGGAGAATTTATCATGGCAACATTAAGACAAGTATTGAGTCAACGTATCAACAAAGATCCACAAGCTTTCTACAACGCGATTAAGGCCCAGAAAATCAACCTAAATCCGCAGCAAGAAACTAGCTTGCGCCAAGGCAATCTTAAAGCGTTTGGTAACGATAAAGAGTTGGAAAAACTTTTTAACACCAAAGTGCTGGGTGCTTTAGGAATTAACTGGAATGAATATGGAAAAAGTCAATCTGACTCTTCCACAAAATGGTAATTCCTAACTAATCTATGGCTCGATTGTCTTGCGAGCAAAACAATAGAGCCATATTTATAAGAGAATATTGATGATCGAATTATCAAATCGAAAAGAATTAATTCGGCATCACCCCTACTTTAGCCCATTGAATGAAAAAGAAATAGAAGAACTTTTAGATGTCAGTTTTGAAAAATCCTTCCATCCGGATGAGATTATTATCAAACAAGGTGATATTGTTGATTCGGTGTATTTAATTCTTCAAGGTGATATTGAAATCGATTTAAAAATTGATCAGATCAACAATATTCCTCAATGTCTTTTACACGCTGGTGATGCCATTGGCCTCACGAATGAAGGATTCTTTAGTCAAACTGGTCTCCGAACAGCCACGTTAAAAAGCCTCTCCAAAGTCGTTTTGATAGGTTGGTCAATCGACATTTTTAACAATTTTTTGAAAAACCACCCTAATTTTCTTGCTTCTAGAAAAGAAGCTACTGAAAAAATATTACGCATGTTTTTTATTAAACAGGCAGAGCCGTTCTCTGATTTACCACCTGAAAATATTGAAAAACTCGCTCATGAAATTCAAGAGATTCATGCCCCAAAAGGTACAATTCTATTTCAGAAAA
>CAYUMZ010000047.1:0-10051 GCA_964446105.1 uncultured Gammaproteobacteria bacterium
TTTGCCATTTCTTCTAGCCGAGCTAATATTTCAGATTCTTCTCTTAAATTCTGTAGATTAATTCCTGAATGCCACTTATCACCCGCAGCTGCTTTTAACAACGCTTCATATCTACCAATAAATTCCCCTTCATCATGCTCTAAAAATATCTCCACATCTCCCGAATTATCCTGATATACATCAGCTAATGGTTTAGTCATTTCTTGAGTTTGGTGTTTATCTGATATTTCAAAAAAAGACTTTTTAAATTTATCCAATTCATCACGAAAATGTTTTTCTTGATCACCCAATATCGCCTTTTGGATTTTTCTGGATACTTCTGCAAATTGTTTTGCTTTTTCATAATTACCATCTACAACAAAATCAAGTGCTAATTGGGCTAGCATCCATTCCGGAGATTCGAATCGGGCTTTAAAACGTTGAACTTCAAAATTTTTATCAGAATCTCTATTTGAACTATCCTGCATATTGAACTCTTCAGAAGGCTCCGTTGATTTTTCTTCTCTCATTAGCTTATCTCTCCTAATTTAAACCCTAGAGCCGTGGGGAACTATCCCTCATTGGCAAACATCCTTACCTGAAGAACCCCTCATTATTATAATATCACACGAATATATACTCTTGAATCACATGTTTTAAAAAATATGCCTCTCTTGCAGGTATTTCTTTCCTTCTTAGAAGCACAAAACATTGAGCACTAAGAACCTCTCTAGTGTAATCTCTACTGCTTGAATATCAATTTTTAATTTTCATATATACACATTTCATATGACTTCAATTAAAAAACGAGGAATCCGACCCCTCAGGATATGCCATTAACTCGTTTATGATATCCGTAAATGTGCGATATTTTATCATAACAACAACATTTTATATTTGAGCAAAAATAATTATGACACCGCGTTACGAAATCATATTCAACATGAGCTGCGTAAAATCGGAAATTCGAGATATTACGCAAACTAAAAAAGTGGGATCTACACAACATTATAATTATATACTTATCCGCATAGAAAGTTGATTTTAAAGCACTCTGGAAAACTGTATTTATTCTGGCTACAAAAAGAATATTTGATTTAGAAAGGAACTTATTAAATTGAGTTATTAAAATTTGAACCGGATTATTTATTGTACTATTTGCATCTTCGCAAGGAATGTCTTTAGGTAACACACCTAAAATAGGATACCAACAATCTTGAATATCTACCTTCGGAGCTCCAAGCTGTCGCAATTGTTTAAGACACCAGCTCACACAATTAAAATCGGTCCAATCCAATATTATGTCCCCGCGCCCAGAAGTTCCGTGTTTGGCAATCTCATGCGCTTCATCTAACCTCAGAGCACTCTCTTCTCCCTCAGGGCGTTAGCTTTATTAGGGCAGCCGTTCAACCTAATGCGTCTTTCTTTATTGTCTCTTTTAAACTTCTGGTTACTCTTTACCGAAACTCGTCATCCTTCTACCGTCTGGATTGTCAGAGGCTTCTTGGACTTAAATTACCTAGGCTTCAACCAGAGCTCATTGACGCAGGCTCAACAGAAACGCATAATCGTGTGCGTAAGTTTCCCACAGCCCCCCCAAGGCTTTCCTCGACTATGGTTGAAATTTCTTGGTCATGATCCGCCTGCCACTGTGTACGAAACACAAACACTTCACAGTCCTATAAATTCTCATAGCCCCGGACCCAACTAAATCTGCTGTATCGAGCTTTTCACCCTCAAATGCGTTTCGTTCGGACGCGGCGCGTAGATTATATTGTGTAATTAGGTATCTAATAGAATAAATACCTTTGGGTGGATGATGCAGCGATGAATTATCTTTAAACGATACTAAAGCAGGTAATGTAATTTTCGCTGAAGCGAAAATAAATGCTCTCAGTGGCCGTAATGGCCTGGTTTGAGACGCAGCTCCGAACCACGGGATGGTAAATGTGGCGGCAGATCCGATTTAAAGTTTTGGGCCTGATCACTAGAGTTTGAGGTTGTATTAGATAAACATAATCGGTCACGAAGATTTTCAATGCCTTGGATACGGGTGCTTTGTACCATATAACTAAATTCGTAGTCTATCCGAACACCCTCAGGGCCAGGAAGTACAAGACGAATACCCTCCTTAGAGTCCTTAGACTTGCACCCCAATACTGTGCATGCGCGCTTGCCATCACACCCACATACCACATTTACATAATAGCGCTCTTTCTTTTCTCTAATTTTTTCCTCCAGTTCTCTATTCCCTCTTCCTGAACAGCTCGAACATCGCATGTAACCCCAACCGCCGCCGCCACCAGTACTAGAGGTCCCGCCGATTAACACGGTACCTTTCCCACTGCAGCTTGAGCACGTAACCCAGCGTGTGTTCACCTTCACAATGCTTTCCCATCGTAGCCCTACTCCACTTCCGCTCCCTCTCACCCAACTAAAACCGCAACCCGGGTCATCCCACCACATCCTCGTAGCAGGTTTCCCTCCCAAATGATGGGACTTGTCATTAACAAGCCATTTATCCAAGTATTTCTCATCCCGTTTAAATCCCATGCTCAAGTCGTTCTTTATCCAAGCTGCATCTTTTCCTTCCTCATTCATTAACATAATCATCCAGGCAGGAAAACATCTTTCAGAACCACCCACTTCAAGGCACCAGCAATCTGCCATTGTACGTTCACCTCCATTATGATAATTCTCAACCCAATTATCATAGTTATCGAAATATTTTTTTAATGCTGTTAGGTAATTATTTAAACTATAATGCAAGCCATATTCACGTAGTATATCGTTTCTCTCATTCTCAAAGGTAAGCAATTGTTTTCTTGCTTCCTCTTGAGGGAGGTATTTTAGCAAAAGCTCCCACATCTCCTCATCCATCGCCCAATAGCAATACTGCAAAGCTGAAATCTGTTTAAACGATCTATCGGATAAATCCTTTAAATCGCCATATACTAATGCAAAGCTTCGATTAGTATCTAGAAGTTGTTTAACTTTTCCTAAATTTCCTCGATAAACTAGAAGTAAAAAATTATTGATATCTTTTTGAGAAAGGGGTCTACTTGCTTTCTCGCCTCGTTTAATCACTCTGGCTCCTTGAATCCTATCTTTTTGTACCTTAACCTGATATTCAATATCTGTATCATTTTTTTCTAATTCTTTTAGGCGTTCCAGAAAAATCTCTGTGATTAAATAATCAGGTAGATTCGAATTACCCTTATTAATAGCCATAAATAAGTCATTAACAGCAGCTGTCAATTTCCGGCATTTTATCTCAGCTCTCTTGAGAATCAGTAGATATATACATGCCAAATCTAAGCTATAACTTATTGATTTTATCTCTTTTAGATTATTAATCATGCTTTCAAAAAAACCTTTATTTTTAGCAATCGGCTGATAAGGTTCAATAGAGAAAAATTTCACAAGCTGAAATGCTTGACATATTTCAGCGATATGCCTCTCATCAATAGTGCCTAAATCAATAAGAGTTACTAGCAGTTCTACTATCTGTTCTTGGCAAACCATTTTTCTCTTTATGGACTCACTCATTTCTATTATTTTTCGAATTTCTTCCACACAAATTATGTCGTTATTTAGGTTTGATAAGATAGTTGAGCAAAGCATAATAACCTCTTTTTCTTCTTCAATTAATGCTGGTGCTTGTATTGAGTTGGTAACTATCGAATTAACATCATTATCATTTTGAGAATTAATTAAGCTGAGTTCTGTGCCCTCATAGATTTTTTTCTGAACTACGGCTTTTCTTTGTGCAATTAAGGCCTTCCGCGCCTGCTTATCTCGCTTAGCTTGAATTTGCTTCTCGCGGTGTATTTGAATCTCGAAATCTCTACCCGGCTGCTCATTTTCCTCTAATGTCGATTGAGGTTTGTCATTATCCTGTACCACTAGTGTTGTGACTTTCACACTCAGATTCTCTGCCTGTGAGACGTCTACGTTTTTAATCTTTTTATTTTCAGATCTTCTATATTGCATTAATCGAGTTTTCAGTTTTTTAAATTCATCTTGCTCATCACAATCATTTATATCCAACCCGCCAAAAGCAAGTTTAAATATTAATACCTGCTCTGGGGAATTCATCAAGCCATCAAAATTAACTTCACTATTGCCATCTCGATTTGATAACTCTAACGCACATAAACTATCAAAATGAACTAACCGAATTTCTCCAATAACATCTTGAGCGTTTTTAGTATCCATAGATTCTAATTGATCATTGACGCAAAGCGATCGTATCGAAACAGGTTGATATAATAATTGATCAACTACTTTTCCTTTTTCTTGGGGAATTTGTTTCCATTTCGCAAACTCGAATCGAATCTCCTCGAGTCTTTTTGACAGCACACTCACAACTTCGACGCAAATGGGGCCACAAGAAAATAGACCATCGGGGTCTTTCTGCAATTTATCCGTCGATATAAATAATGTTTCAACGATATGCCCCGCACTACTTTTATCGGAAATTCTTCTCAGAATTTCAATTGCATCTTTAGTAAGAGATTCACCTAAAGGGTTAATTAACAATAATGCATTATCATATAAAACCCCACAGATAAAATGAGATGAATCCATTTCGGCTGGAGCAGGACTAATAAATAATGCAGGACATTTAAACTCATCTATTAAAAACTTCAAATATCGCAACTGATCTATAAACTGATTACTAATACCCGATTTAAATACATATTTAAGACATGATGATAGTTGCATATTGATTAAATATGTTAATGTTCCAATCGAATAATCTTCATCGAAACTTCTTATATCCTGAAATTTTCTGACGGCACTGAGTGTGTCAATAGATGAACTTTTCAACTCTGTGTTAGGGGATTCCTTTTTCTGATCATGAACTTGTTTTAGCTGATTTAGCTGGTTAAATACAGATTGATTCACATGCTGATTATCCTTTGTATTTGCTCGAGAAAGAAGAGAATCATTTTGTCGTGACTTGACAATCGTCTTTGGAGCATTGTTCATTGCAGTAGACTCTACGGAATCGCATAATCGTCTGCCTAGGCTTTCCATGGCCTCAAAACGAGCTTTCCCAACATATGAAGCAATTTCGTAGTCCATTTCGATTGGGTAGAAAGGAATGTATGACATAAAATTGTAACCGAAACTACGCGCAAACGCTTCTAACATACACCAACCTCGACTTTTACCCTTTCCTCTTAACCACGAAAAACCTGATGAGCTACTCCACCAGGTCTTCTTAGTATCCAGCTTTTCCCCTAATCGATTAGTCTCACTTATGCTATACCACTCTTTGATGTACTTCTCATTCCGTTGAAATCCTAACCCCAGATTTTTATTTACCCAAGCAACATCGCCTCCTTCTTCACTCATCAGCATAATCATCCAAACTGGAAATCCTCGTTGCGCTCCACCTACTTCTAAACACCAACAATCTGCTAATGCTTCCTCTCCGCCTTGATCAAAGCTTGAATTCCAAGAGTGATAATTATCCAAATATTTTTTTAGAGCACCCAGATATGTTTCCAAGCTAAAATGAATCCCATGTATGCTGACAATATCGGGTCGTTTTTCCTGCAAAACAATCAACTGCTCTTTTGCCTCTTCCTTTGCCAAATACTTCAGAATCAATTCACACATCTCAATATCAAGCGCCCAATATGCATACTGAAACGCAGTTATTTGCTTAAACTCTCTACGCGATAAGTCTGTTATATCACCTTGTGCTGATCCAAACTTTTTATCACGAATCAAAAACTTCTCAACCTCTTCCAAATTTCCCCGATACACATAAGTTAAGAATTGAGTGATTTCATCTTGACTCAGTTGCTTGGCTACTTCCTCGCCTCGTTGATACACTCGCTGTCCTGGCGTCATAATATTCAGTGCTATATCAATTATTTGATCGCTCAAAACTTTCTGCCCTTTCAGGTCTAGATTCATGGGAACAAGATCTTCTCCAAGTGACTTCTTAAATTTATCCAACTCACCACGTTTATATTTTTCTTGATCACCATATATTATCTTTTCGATTTTTCTTACTTCTACTGCATATTGTTTTGCTTTTTCATAGTCGTCTTTCAAAACAAATTCAAGAGCTACCTGCGCTAGAAACGACTGCGGTGATTCGAGTCTGGAATTAATATATTTTTCTTGATCACTTAACGTCACTTTTTCTTTTTTTCTTACTTCTTCAGCACATTTTTTTGCTTTTTGATAGTCACCCTCTATAACAAAATCCAGAGCTAATTGTGCTAACTTCCACTCGAGTGACTGGAATTTCTGATCTAAACATTCATCATCGAAATCTTCTTTAGGATTTTCCTCCATCATCGCGCTCTGACCCGCTTCGAGCTCTTCAATCGGTTCTTGTGGTTTTTCCTTTCTCATTTATTTAAATCCTACACTTATATCCGTTTAATTTTAACAGCACCTCGCGAATCCGCCGCTGTTTGTTTAACAATGAGCTTTTGCTCTTCAATAACTCCAGCTTTGACCTGGACTTATTGGCTTCGTCTCAACTGCACTGCATAATCGCTGCCTAAGGATTTCCATCGCCTCAGTTCGCGCCACTCGTACTGAGGTACAAAACGCATGGTCGTGCAATATTAAACGACCCATTGCATTTCCCTGCATACTAATCGGATGAGACTCCCTTCCACGTGACCAGGAATAGCCGCATTGTGGATCCTTCCATCCATCTTTCAAGTTCGGCTCAGCACCCAAACGATGTGTTTTCTCCTGAACAAACCAGTCGTACAAATACCTTTCAGCCCGTTCAAAGCCTCTGCGGAGATCCTGGTTCACCCATGCAACATCATTCCCTTCTTCACTCATCAGCATGATCATCCATGATGGGAAGCCTCTCTCGGCCGCTCCTATATCCAAACACTTGCAATTCGCCATCGCATCTTTTCCATCTCTATCATAGCTATTTACCCACAACTCAAAATTATCAAGATACTTCTTTAGGGCAGTTAGGTAAGTATCAAAATTATAATGCGCGCCATGTGCTTTCACGATATCTGCTCGCTCATTCTCTAGTGCCAATAGCTGGTCTTTGGCTTCGGATTCCGGCAGATAACTCAAAATCAATTCACACATCTCCATATCAAGTGCCCAATACGCATACTGAAACGCAGTAATTTGCTTAAACTCTCTCCCTGATAAATCTTTGATATCACCTTGCGCTGAGCCCAATTCCGGGTGGAGCTTAAAACATGCTCGTGCCTTATCTATATTTCCTAAATACACAGCGGTTAAGAACTCATCAATTTCGGCTTTTCTTAGCCCTACTGGATACATGACGAATACATCGACTTCTTCTGGCTGTTGTTGTTTGACTTCCTGAGCTCGTTTACTCACGCGTTGTCCTGGCGTAATTTGTAGTTGTGCTTCACTTTGTTTCTGAGCGATCAATGCCATATGCGATTGCTTTTCACGGTCTGCTTGAATTTGCTTCTCGTTTTCACTCTGTGTATCCTGATCTTTTTCTAACTGCCATTTTTCTTCTGATCTCATTTGAAGTTTTTCATGTTGATCTACTTCAGATTTAGTTGTCGTTACTGCCGCAACGCTGTCTTTTTGTGCATCAACTGATTTGGATTTATTTTCAGCCGCACCATATTGTTTTAATCGAGCTTGCAGTTTTTTAAATTCCCCGTGCTCAAGACAGTCGTTTAAATTCAACTGTTCAAATGCAAGCTTGAAAATTAATACCTGCTCAGGGGAATTCATTAAGGCATCAAAATTAATGTTCGTGTTGCCTTCTTGATTAGAGAGTTCTAGAGCACATAAAGTATCAAAATGAACTTGTCGGATTTTTCCAATAACTTCCTGAGCATTTTTCGTATCCATAGCATCCACTTGATCGCTTACACAAAGCGATCTTATAGAAACAGGTTGATACAATAATTGGTCGACTCTCTTTCTTTTTTCTTCTGGAAGTTGCTTCCATTTCCTAAACAATGATCGAATCTCTTCGGGTATTTTTGACAGCTCACTCACAACATCCACACAAATGGGGCCACAAGAATATTGGCCCTCAGGATCTTTCTGCAGTACATCAGCCGATATAAACAATGTTTCAACGACATGATCTCTACTATTTTTGTCGGAGATTCTTTTCAAAATTTCGATTGAATCTTTGGTAAGCTTTTCACCTAAAGGGTTAATTAACAATAATGCATTATCATATAAAATCCCACAGACAAAATGAGACGAATCCATTTCGGCTGGAGTAGGACTAATAAAAAACGCCGGGCATTTAAACTCAGCCACTAAAAACTTCAAAGAACGCAACTGTTCTATAAATTGATCCTTAATTCCTGATTTAAATACATATCGAAGACAGTAAGAGCAAGGATTTATATGAACCAGATACGTCAGCGTTTCTATCGTATAATCTTGATCAAAGCTTCTAATGTCCTGTATTTTTCTATTATCGATGTGATGATTAACTTCTTTATTATTTTGACCCAAATTTATAGATGCAGACATTGAATAGCCACACAATCGATGGTGTAAACTATCCATTGCCTCTAGACGCACTGTATTCAGTGTTGATAAAAACGCGCTGTGGAAAAACAACTTCGGGTTTATAAACCCCTCCCAGCTGCCACCACAACTCCACCATACATCTAGCCCACCGCCCAACTTCGGGCCCCAGCTAAAGCCACATAGAGGGTCTTTCCACCACTTCTTCGTATTGGGGTTCGCTCCCAGATGATGCGTCTCATCGCAGACAAACCATCCTTTCAAATGCTTATCATCACGCTGAAATTCTAACCTGAAATCCCCTTCCCTCCACGCGACATCCCCCCCCTTATCTTTCATCAGCAGGATCATCCAAGCCGGAAACCCTCTTTGCGCTCCCCCAACTTTTACACACCAAAATGTCGCCATCGCTTCTGCACCGCCCTTATCAGCGCACACGCTCCATTCGTAAAGATTATCTAGATACTTCTTCAATGCTCTCAAGTAACTATCAAAACTATAATGCTTTCCATGCGCGTTCATGCTCTCAGCTTGCTCTACCTCGAATGCTAACAGCTGATTCTTCGCTTCTTCTTTTGGAAGATATTGTAAGATCATTTCACACATTTCCACATCCAATGCCCAATACGCATACTGAAACGCAGTAATTTTCTTAAATTCTCTATCTGATAAGTCAGTTATATCGCCTTGTGCGGACGCAAACTTTTTATCACGTATTAATAGCCTCTCAACTTCTTGTAAATTTCCTCGATACACCGCGGTTAAGAACTCATCAATTTCAACTTGTTTTAGTCGTTGTTTGACCTCATCACCTCGTTGATTTACGCGTTGCCCTGGCGTCATTTGTTTTTGCGCTTCTAATTTAACTTCCTCCTCTTTACGCAATACCACGCTATCTACCGCTTGTCTTTTGGCAATTATAGTCTGCTGAATTTCTTTTTTTTGAACTAGAGTTTCTCCAAATGATTTTTTAAAATTTTCTAATTCTTCCCGAATTAGATTTTCTTGACTACTAAACTTCATTCTTTCAATTTTTCGTGCTTCTTCTGCAAAACGTTTAGCTTTTTCAAATTCACCTTCTAGCACAAAATCAAGCGCTAATTGCGCTAGCATCCATTCAGGCGATTCGAATCTTTCCTTAAACCGTTGAAACTCTAGATTTTCAGAAAGCTTTTTATTATTTGCACTATTTAGCGTAGTGAGTTCTTCAATTGCTTTCTTAGATTTTTCCTCTTTCATTAATTTCACTCCCTTTTCTAAATCCTTTAATTAGAGCGGTATAGTCATCCATTGCAGGATTTCATCATATACATCGCATCTTTTCACCTTAGAAACACCCTCGATTCATCGCCAAATTTTGTATTGCGAAAATATAATTTCAAGAATCTGTAAATCAAATTCAGGTTACTCAATATTATTTATCCGACTGTACAAGGCTTGTATCCATTAAAAGCCTGACGACTCTTTACAGCAGCTTGATTACCTACAGTGATTCGACCTGCTTGGGACGTATTAGACATCATTTCCCCGGACTCAGCCCACGTGTCTTTGGCAAAGACTCGAGTGAGACACATAAAAGTCGGTA
>CAYUMZ010000048.1:0-9982 GCA_964446105.1 uncultured Gammaproteobacteria bacterium
CGAAAATATGCTCAAAGATGTGGTATAAAACTCAATCCAAATTATAAAATTCCGCTTATCTTTTATAGGCCCCTTAATTGGTTAGGAAATAGACCTGAGTTATTATTTTATTCTCTTGCTATGAGAAAAAAGGATTGTGAAGAGTGCTGTAAAATTCAGAAGGATACCGGGCTGCGTAATGATAAATTTCAAAACAAAGACTATGAATACTTATTAGGGCTGCCGAAAATCACCGATGATATTCTTTTAGGCCAAACAAAAAAAGGCAATCTTTTGGCTTTAGAAATTCTTCGGAATGGATATGTGAGAATGTTGTTCCGTTTATTAAGGCCCGTCGTTAATCACAATGATAATACACTTTGTAACACGCTCTTCGATCAATTACTGAGAAGAGGAAAAATCAATAAAAACGATTTTATTATAGGAGATTTAATTTTAATAGAAGAGTTTTCTCTCGCTGCAAAAATAATAGTTGATACACAATCAGATAAAGGTGAATTAAAATTTCGAGAATATGATGAATCACGAGATGTTTATGTCGTTAAATCATTAGAAGATTATTTATTGCTCAAAGGCAATCCTAGACACATAGAATTTATGGGGTTGGAAAAAATGTTGCGAAAAGCAGTTGAACAAAAAAAATGGGTGACTATACGTTTATGCGTAAAGGAGTTCCCTGCTATTAGTAAGGCGTTTCTAGGTGAATTATTGGTTGGGGCGTGCCTGCAACAGAATCCTGCAGAGGTAGATTTCTTATTAAAGAAGGGCGCGGATGTTACTGTTGTTGTTAATCAAAAAACGGCGATGGAGTGTGCTAAAGAACTGCAGGATGAGACTATACTGGGATTGTTGGGCCCGTATTTCAAAGAGGCTCTGGATGTAACTGAGCGGCAAATCTTTAATTGCTAATATTTATTATTTATTACATATTGCGCAGGATATTTTGACGTTCTAGTTCACTGCTTTAGAGCTATTTTCCTACAAACTGCTTGAGTATTCTGCTTAATTATGGTATAAATCGCCTTCCAGTCACAACAAAGAGATGAGTATTGATTATGAAGAAGACTATTAAGGTAGCTGCTGCCGAAAAGCGTATTGGTAAAAGTAATCCAGGCGCAGTACAAGGGCTATTAGACGATTTTACTGAAGAAGTTCATGTTGATGAACATGGCGCTGCAATACCAATGGTTGATGTTTACGCTAATGTGGGCGCTAATAATAACAACGCAACATCTAGCCCTGCACGTGTAACCCAGCCTAGCCCCGCTGCAGTTCCAGCCACTAATCACGGAAATAAAGATAAGGAAGAAAGGGGGCATCAGGAAGAGACTGGAAAGAAGGAAGCAGTCGCCCAAGATCCATACCCTACCCCGGAAATTGTTAAACAAAAAATGGGGCAGCATGTGCCTGACTTTGTTTGTTTAGGTGAGGGGGAAGGCGGTTTGCAATTCGTACAATTTCTCTATCGTGACGGAGGCAGGGCTCAGTCTGCAGCTCGGCATTTGAATCAGTCTTTGAAAATTGCAAGAAAAGATGGTAGTGATAATCGGGTTAATGATCTCTCAACAGTAACTGACAAGTCAACGAGGCAATTAGTTTTTCCTGTATTTGCGAAAATGAAATTATTCAGGGTCACAATTTTTATCAACGATTATCGTGCAAAGTTTGGTCCAACAGCAGACATGGTGGGTAGAAAGGCGTTAGAGAATCAAATTGCTCTTCGTGAATTCGGCGATCCGCCTCCTTATAGCAACGTAAAAAGTTCAGCAACATCGCAGTCTCGTAATCCAAATAGATTTCTCCAGTCAGGCTCTGCTCAAGCGTCAAGTCAAGCAGACGGTAGTAATGTTCCTTTATCTAAAGCTTCGGGTGTGGATTTCGGCGAAACATCATCTGGTGATGAAGAAACACTTGATGAAGATGCTGTAAATCTTCCGGTGGCTGAGCCTCTCAGCCCTCAAGAAGCAACAGCATTGCTTGACGAAGATGAAGAGGTAGTTAAAAAAGACGGCGCTGCCGATGAGCAATGTCGCTTAATGTAATGGATTGAGTGAAAGCTCTAGATGAGTTAGTTAATTTGTTGTGAAGAAAGTGAGTGAAGAGGTAAAGCTCTTCACTCCTTTGTTAAGCAAAATCCCCGTTGATGGAAAAATTGTATTTGTACATGATGTTGACGACGATGCTATTGGCGATAATTAAATTAATTTATGGGTAATGCTTCATCTGGAAGTGGCTTTATGAATCAAAAATCTAAACATGAGCTAGAACATTCACAATATACAATCAGAATATTAGACACTGAAAGTGTAGTTGAGTTTCATTTTGCCGAACAAGAAAAAGCGCAGAGCTTATTTAATGTATTACGCTCAATTTTTCCTTTAGTTGATACGCAGTATCCAACACTTGCACATGATAAGCTGGTGATCACTACGGATCAGTATCATTTTTACAGATTATACCTAAGCCACGAAAGAAAGGACGTGCTTTATCAACTTATTCCCGATCACTATTTTTTGAAAACGCTGCGAGCGGATGAGTTTGATTTTAGCCATGCCTTTATAAAAGGACTTATTCCAGGTGAGGAAGGTCAACGACGTCAAAATCTACGGCCGAGTGAACGAAAGCCATTCATTATAAATACGGATGGTATGGTGGATGTGAGATTGACACGACTACCAAAACATAAGTCTACAGAAAGAGCGGATTATTCTCAGATTCAATCGTGTACGTTTATTGATGAAGAGACCCAAAGTGGTGCATTTGGATTTGCACAAGCCAGAGCCGATCGGTTATTTGGCTTGATGACTCATGAGGGTGACTTGATAATTCATAAGGGCTTGATCCGAGATTCAGGTACAGTGGGTCGTGTTTTTGAGTTTGATGATTGGAATGAGGCTTCAAATAGCCATTTTAATAGTGCATTCAGTGGCGAGAAAATTCTTTATCCTCCTAGCTGTTTTGCAGACTTCAAACGTAGGAATCTGCAAGTGAGAGCGACCGAACGTCGTACGAATGAATTTCTTGCTAGATTGCGTTTTAATCCACATAGATCAGTTGTTTGTGTTTGTTCTAAAACTTTAGAGGCTCGTTTATTAGCGTATCATTTTGCACAGGAATTATTAGATGAGTATAAACGATATGCGAGTAGAAATAACATTCCTGTTAATCCGAACTACAAAATACCGATTGTGTTTTACTTGCAACGCGATACTTCAAAATTACCTTCTACTGCACAGTGGCAATACACACACGTCTTAAGTGTTTATACTGAGGGGATGCAGAGAATAGATCAAGAAGAAGCGCTATCTATTTATAATACACCTCAACTGAGGAAAGAAAAATTTACAAAAAAAGACTATGAGTTCTTATTAGGTCTCGAAGAAATTACGAGCGATATACTTCTTGAAGAAGTAATTTCAGATCATAGTTTAGCTGAGCATTTATTAAGATGTGTTCGTGGAAGACTGCTAATGAAATTATTCGAATCTAGAAGTACTAAAAAATCGGAAGTCATCCACACTGTATTTACTACCTTGGCCTCAAATGGTCGCATTACACGAAATGATTCATTAATTTCTGAGCTAATTAAAATAGAGGCTTTCGATATTGCTAGTGATCTGATATTAAAGACTCATTCAAAAAAGAGCGAATTAATTTACGAAAAAGAAAAGCTATCGCAATGGATACTTCAATATGGCAATGCGCGCCACATGAATTTCATGGGGCTTTCTAAAATGTTGAAAATGGCAGCGAATAAAGGGGCCTGGACAATAATCAAACTGTGTTTGAAAGAATACCCTGGAATAAATAAGACAATTATTGGCGAATTATTAGTGCAAGCCTTCATGGAAAAACGACGCAATGAAGTGAGATTTCTCTTAAAAATGGGCGCAGATAAAACCGCCGAAGCAAAAACGGTTTTTCAACAGTCAATTAATGAGAGAGATCATGGGTTAATAACAGTTTTTCTTAACTATGATATAAAGATCGACTATAACTACTACAGATTGTTAGTGGATGAATCTAGACCTCCTTCTCCTGAGACATCCCTATTAGATTTATTTAAGCTAGTTAAAAAACATTACCCCGAAAAATATTATGATTTCATATGTTTCTCAATAAGATTTGCTATTGATGCATTTATTGATGTCGGTGTCGTTAAGTCGATAATTGACACGCAACATTCTGCTGAAAGCTTTATTCGTCTGTCGTATGATTTAGCACTGTGTTCTCTGTCGGATTCGAAAGCAATAGTGGCAATGTTGAAACATAATTACTCCTATATCTTGAACAAACCAGATTTACTCAGCGAGCGGGAAGTTGGTCAGTTATTTATTGAAGCGTTCCTTCATCATGGAAAAGAATTTGCTGAATATCAACTAAAGAAATATTGTGATAAAGATATTGTTAAGTCATTTATAATATTAATACCTTATTTGCCAGTACTGTTCAGAAATTTACAGGATACAGAAATCCAAAAGTTTCGGGAAGATTTTTTCCCTCATCTATGGGAGGCTATACATAAAATAGCATCAGTAAAACAGCTGAATCAAGAAAATTTAGTGATATTAACATTTAAAGATTTCAAAAGACCAGGGATTGTCAGAAATGTGGTCTCTGGATGTTTTCCTCATAAACAGTCTGAATATCCTAAAGTTGATGGCGTAATGCTAACCATGACTTCGGATCAGTATTATTTATGTTCTCTAAATAATTCATTAAAGAAAAATCGTCGACTTAAAGGTAAGTTTATCAAGCAGTATGTTTTAAAGTCTTTTCAGGCAAACGAATTAACTGAGTTCAACGAGTTTTTTCGATTGGTAACCCAGGTGGGACAAGGGCAATTTTCAAAAAAATATAGCGCAGTTAGATTGGGTGGTAAACCCTTGCAAATCGATCAATGGACCGATATTCCAGAATCGGAATATTTTTATATTGGATTATTGTTTCATATTGATGACACGGTCATTTGTTCTTCTGAGGAGGCGTTTACACATAGAATAGAGGCAAGATTTCGATTTAATCCCTACCGTACCCTGGTCGTGTATGGTACTCGTGATTTGGGTGCAGTCTACTTCGCTATGGGTTTAATGGATAGCCTCAAAAATACCTATTCAAACTCTGAATTTAAGTTGCCAATTATCAACTATACCCCTGTGCGTGTGCGAGAAAAAACCTTCAACAAGGTTAAATCTTATGTAGATCCCACATTGTCCTCGATTTGTGAAAAAGAACAACAATGTAGAAAAAACTCTGCGTTGAGTATTTTTTGGAATAAAGGTTCACGCCACGAGCATTATAGACGTGGGCACTATGAATTTTTATTGAGCCTCGAAGAATTCAACGCCTCAATCTTATTCGAAAGGCCTAATAAAGGCTATACCGTAGCTGTATTAATGATCATCGACAGAAAAACGTGGATATTGAGACAATTAATAAATAAACTACCACAAGGCCTAACGGTGGATTTTATCGATGCACTATTTCCTATGTCTTCAAATGAATTAGGCGATGTCATTGGAGAGCTCATTTTAAATGAGGAATTTGAATTTGCTCAGAGATTGATAGAAAAGTCCGCTATCAATGTCACTACTACAACAATCAGACATCAAGATATCCTATATTATTTGAATTTGCATGGGAACCCATGTCAATTGAATTTTACAGGATTTAAAGAGACCCTACCTGGAGTTGCATATCAAGGGCGTTGGAAAACAATCAGGAAATGCATTACGGAATTCCCCGCTATTGATAAATCGGTTCTTACAGGCCTATTGCTTGAAGCAATTAAACAAGGTGTCACTCGTGAAGTGAGGTTTTTACTCCAATCGGGTGCGGATGTTAACAGTCGATTGTTCGCGAATACTCCAATAGTCGGGGCAGCACAGCTTAAAAAATGGGAAATCGTTTCAGTTTTTGCAGATTTTCCTACGGATGAATACGATAGCGCTGAATATGGATACGCGCTACTCAACGCATTATGTGATAAAGAAGTGATAGTGGCTAAAAAATTATTAAGCGCTGGGGCAAAGCCATTCTGCAGAGAATTTCAAAATGGACTGGACTCAACGTTATATTATGCTGTTCAACATGGATTAAATGAGCTTCTTCCAGCATTAATCAATTTTGAATCTCAAAGCGAGCACGCTCCGGTGTTTTATTCTCGCTGTTTAATAGCTCGAGATCTTGCTCACGCTACTCATAATACTGAAGCGGCTCAGATGCTGGATAAATTCATTGGTCATCACTCACCTATAGACGCTGATAATCGACTGTTAAGTATTGCTCGAGTATTTTTGCAAGCATTGTATTTTGAGAATATAGAACTTGCCAAATATAGACTTCTGTTTTATTTGGAAAAAGATGTATTGGCTGGTTTATCGGAAGTTTTGCCTTACATCGAATCAGTAGCTCATGAATTACCCCGAATTGCTTTGGAACAAACACAGATAAAATATCTTCAAAAAATACTTCGTCTTCTCATTGAGAACGATGGGCTCAATCGATTGCTTCCGATGTTTCAATCGGGTTGTAGGATGCCGTTATTCTATTCGAGGGGCTTTTATAGGGCTTTACTTGAACTTGTTACTGAGAATAATCTTAAAATTGTTTCTGAAATTGCAACTGAAATAGTGCGTGATGAAAAACGAAAAAGTCAATGGCAAGAGATATTAAATACATTGTTTCATCAAAAAGTGATTTCAAGTGATCATGCTATTTCCTATTGTTTGGCAAGATTAGGGGCGGAACCCACAGGAGATAAAGATGAGACAACATTTGATATAGCCGCATTTGATGGAAACGAAAAAGTAGTCCGGTATATTTTAGAAAATTTTAATGTTGATCAAGAAACAAAAAATAGGGCGCTCCATAAGTCAACATTCACCGGCTGGGCATCGGTTATACCCGCCTTGTTATTACAGCACGATGCCGAATTATCACCTGAAATATTAATCAGCGCCGTGCGTCATGGTGGAGACTATATTCTTGATATATTAGCAGAGGTCGATGCTGACATATTGAGTTCAAATGAATATGCTAATGCGATCTTTGTTTTGTGGTGTGCAAGCTATAAACATTCTAAATTACAACAAAAATTATCTGAAGCTTTTGATGCGCATACAATTATGTATTTATCTCTTCTTCATATTTGGGTAATAACATGTAATTCATTAAAAGGCAAAGAACTTGTTAAAATTAATGATTTGTTTTATCAGCGTACTAAAATACCTCCTACCTATCTTTTTCTTGACGTAGAATATGAGTATGAATATAAAGTCAATAAGGTTAGGTGTAGTCTATCGGAATCGTTAGAGAGCCTCTATGACATTATCATCGTGCAGAGAAACTTTTTTTGCCAGAAGGAACGAGAGCTATCAGAAACCCAACTTTGCTCGGAATTAGAGCATGCTTATCAGGCGGTTCGTTTAGAAATCAATGCTCTTTCATTGTCATCTATACATCATCGGCTCTCGAGTATCAGCGTTCCATTTTTCAAGCCTAAAGAAACGCTTGAAGATTTTACAACGAGTATACAAGCGTATTTGCGTCGCGTGGATAGTTTGTTAGCTAAAAAGTGTCAAGTAAAATGTGACGATGACTCAGTGCAAAATAGTGTAACAGATTTGAAGTTATACCAAGGTTAGTGTTGGTATTACATGGAGGGTATCAGATTGAGATTAGGGAAATCTTCACGTAATTGCTGAACTGTTTGCATAGAGTGTGTAACGGTGGGTCCAAACCAAGATGAACGATGTTTTTGAAGAATCTCTAAATCTGCGGAAGTAAAAAGTTCAGTTTTTGTGGTCGAAAACTCTTTGTTTGCAGCAGTCGGCGTAGCGTTCTGAGATGATAAACGCATTTTTTTCCACAATGCCAACTTTTCTTCAGCAGATTGATCATCGTACGCAGCTTCTTCGAATCTCTCAACTTCTTGAGCAATTTTTTTATCGTATTCGTAATGTTGAAATTCTACTGACGGTTCATGTTTCTTAATATCTTTAATTTTACCCCAGTTAAAAGCTTTTATGCAGTTTTCGGAAAAGGTTTCAGTGCCAAAATACCAGTTCCAGCTCGCTGATAGAAGTTTGAGAGGCGAGAGACTAATATTAAGAAATAATCCTGCAAAATCGTAATGATGATGATTACATTTTCCGCTCCAGACATAATGGAGATCTGTCATGGCTTCTTGCAATGCGCCTACAGTGGAAGTGACAGCAGGGTGAATATTGCCTAGTCGATCACCGGTCACACCAATACTGATTAAATGCCCGATAAATATTACAAACCGGAAAGGTATTTCAATAATCGTGATAATCCAAGAAAAAATATTCAGTCTTTCGCCTAAAGACTTTTGGACCCAAATATCATAATCATTTTGTGCCATAATGACTGGGATAGTATAAAATTTACGGAATGAAGATAAGGAATTAATGTAATCTTGTTGACCAGTTGTCAGGCCTTTGGGCGATTGGCCACGAGTCATTGTGGCGTGAGACTCCAAACTATTAACATACTCAAAAACCACTTGTCCTAGCGCGAACAGTGTTGCGCCTACACTAATAATAATGGTTTGAATCCGCACTGTTAAAGTAGATAAAAATGGCAGTAATGTAATTCCTGTTTGTGCAGCGTACCACCAAGTACTTGCCGTTGCTATTGTTGCGAATATGGCCAGCCCGGTGATTGATAACATCGTAATGATGTGAAAGGCTATCATCCATCCATTGGAATGTTTGATTGTCTCTTTAAATGCTTCCCAATGTTTGATCCATTTTTTATTATGAATCACTTCGACGAAAGTGTTGTAGGTGATGAACATTAATCCCAAGCCGCCCAATATAGCAAGAGGCCAAATGATCAATGTCGTAAGAGCAGGGGTGACTGCAAAATTTAAGGCTACAAAAGCTTCAGGGAGTTGTGCAACAGCCACCAGCATGGCCATGATACCACCCCCTACTGTGAAAGGTGTGCTTAGCCACAACCAAAGTTGTTCCCAATTAATATTGGATCGCAATGTGTTATAGAGATCATTTTTATTGGGATTTCTTTGATCAAGGCGTGCTTTCAAATTTTGTTCAGTACGATTGTTAGGATCTAGCTCGTTGTTAATATAACGAATAAAGAAATTTTCAATTTCAGCGAGGCGAGCGTCACAGCGTTCCAATTCTTTTTGTTGATCATCACTCAATCTTTTTTTATGTTCTAATTTCTTTTTATACTTTCGAAGATCATGATAATCTTTCAGCAAACTGGAATCTTCGTGATTTTTATCTGAGAGCTCTTTGAGCTGTTTGCAATAACTATCTCGTTCAATATAGTGCCCCAACTCTAAAAATTTACCAACGCCACTTAAAATATTTCGTTTAAAAATTTCGCCTTCAATAATGATGGCTAGGCCTGCTGATAGTAAACTGGCGGCTACACTACCCGTTAGGTAAAGCATACCTGTATAGCTAAGAATTCCGAGCAAAGCGATGGCGCCAACGGAAAAAAGAATGGTAAGTGTATATCTTAGTGGGGCATTGTTCATGGTTTCTCTGCGCACGTATGTGGGGTAAATCAATTAGGGTACTAGGCTTAGATTAAGGCAGTCTTAAGAAGAGTTCAACCCGTATGATAGACCACAATAGATAATGGGCAATATATCGATAATATTTGCTTAAAATAGACAATTATGGCTTGAGGAGTTTAAGACTTTCTGAATCATCGATAGGCTCAGGCGTATGTTTCTCCGCCAGGAACATATACATGGCAGGAACCACGAACAGAGTAAAGAGGGTCCCTATCGAAATCCCAGAGGCGATGACGAGGCCGATGCTGAAGCGACTCAAGGCACCCGCACCACTGGCGAGTATGAGTGGGAAAACACCCACAACCATCGCAGTGGTCGTCATGAGAATGGGGCGCAATCGAATACTGGCTGCCATCTCGATAGCTTCCCGTTTGTTTTTGCCTTCTTTTTGAAGATCGTTGGCAAATT
>CAYUMZ010000049.1:0-9843 GCA_964446105.1 uncultured Gammaproteobacteria bacterium
GTCAACGTGCGATTTAAGAGTAAACGACTGCCAGAAATAAACCAGCCTTTTTCAGCAAGCTTGCTGTGGCGCTCAATAAAATCTGATTGTGGAATACAATCGCCATCCATAAATATGAGATAATCGCCTTGAGCTTCTTTTACAGCCAAATTACGAATAAGTGCTGCACGAAACCCTTTGTCCTCATGCCAAATGTGTTTATTCGGAAAATTCCAGCTTTGACTATTGATGAGTGTTTTTGTTTCATTAGTAGAGCCATCATCAGCAATTAGTACTTCGAAATTGTTTTTTGTCTGACGAGATAATCCCTGTAAAACAAGAGCCAGCGCATCAGGTCGATTGTACGTTGTCACAATAACCGAAATAAAACGAGGACTATTATTAAGCGACAACGTTGAGCTCCATTAACTCTCGTAAACTTTGCCAAACTTTTTCAGGTGATATTTGATCAAAACAAGCGGGCTTCACTTTAGACTCACCCGAGTAGCGACATTGTTCACTTAAGCATGGTGCACACCGAAATTGAGGATTTAAATGCACTTGATTTGCGCCCATCGTACCAGTCGCTAAAGGATCCGTCGGACCGTATACCGACACCGTCGGCAATGCTAAGGCCGCTGCTAAATGTCCAATTCCTGTATCAACAGCAACTGCTGCACGCGAATTCGCAAGAATGGCAGTGACTCCCGATAATGTTAATTTGGGCAACACTTTTGCACCGGGATGTGCAAGTGCAATCGTTTTTGCACGTTGAAATTCCAGCTCATTTCCCCAGGGAATTAAAACTTGAAAACCAGCTGCAGCAACAATATTTAATAATTGCTGCCAATACACAACAGGCCATTCTTTGGTGGTCCACGTTGTACCGTGAATAAATAAAATGGTTTTATCAAAATCGACCTGCTCTGCTGATAATGCAGCGACTTGAGAATTATCAGCAATTTTTTCCGCATTAATTCCATAATTAGGTGTCGTCGTTGGGCACGCGTATCCTAAACAAGCCGCCATTAATTGACGCATCCGAATCACAGCGTGCTGTTTGGGATCAACACTGACTCGATGATGATATGTTAAACTGGCCAGCGGTTCCCACGCAGAACGAAAATTTAATCCATAGCGAGGCCCCAAGGCTTTTCTCGCTAAAAACGCGCTTTTTAATAATCCTTGAGCATCAATGACTTTATCATATTGGCGCTCACGCAAAGTATTTTTAAATCCTCGCCATTCTTCTTTTGTCATTTTTGAGAATGGTTTTTTTCGCCATTGACGAAATCGAACAGGAATTACACGATCTACTGCAACATGCCAACTCGGCACTTCTTGAAAAGAACTCTCGACGACCCAATCAAATTGAATATCTGGAATTGCATTTTGTGCATCAGTGAGTGCAGGCAGTAGATGAATGATGTCACCTAAAGAGGTCGTTTTTACGATGAGTACTCGCATAATTAATGTCTCATTACGATGATACGATGACAGTATCTATACCTTGCAAAACTCTTTGAGAAGATAAATCTTTCAAACAAGCGGTATGTCCAAATTGACAATTACGCGCAAAACAAGGACTACAAGATAAATTAAGTGTCGCAATATCAACGTGTTTTGCTAAAGGCGGTGTAAATCCTGGCGAAGAAGAACCATACACTGCCACGATGGGTCGTGCTAAAGCGGCTGCCATATGCATTAAACCCGTATCATTACAAACAACTGCGTTCGCTTGTGATAATAAATCAATCGCTTCCGCTAAAGATGTTTTGCCTGTGAAATCAATACAGCGATTTGTCGTCAGTTGTTGAATTTCAGTGGCAAGCGGTGTTTCTTTTGCAGAACCAAAAATCCAAACCTGCCAACCTTGCAATAATTTTGAGTTTGCAACATCTGCAAAATGAGAAGTAGGCCAGCGTTTTGCAGGACCATATTCTGCACCAGGGCACAACGCTAAAATAGGTTTATCAATCGATACTTGAAATTTTTGGAGTGCATTTTGAATTTGTGAATCACTGATTTTCAAGAGCGGCCATTGTGGTTGTGGTAATTCTTTTCCAGACGGTAATCCTAATGCCATAAATCGTTGAATCATTAAGGGGTAACGTTTTTTATCTAAAATTCGAACGTCATTAAGAAGAATATAACGCATTTCACCACGCCAACCTGTGCGACGTGGAATTCGTGCTGCGAAAGGAATAATCGCTGATTTCCAAGAATTCGCAAGTACAATAGCGTGATCAAATTTTTTATTTCGCAATGATCGTCCCAATTTCCAGCGCGATGCAAAATTAAATTCTCCATGACCGTACGGCAACGTTAAAGTTTCATCAACCTCAGGCATTCGTGCTAATAATCCGTGACTCCATGGTGCTGCCAAAACAGTAATATGACAGGGCGCTTGTTGTTTTAATAGCGAAAATAATGTTTGAGCCATGACCATGTCGCCCACCCAAGCAGGACCAATGATGAGATATTTTTTAATGTCGCGCGCGTTAGTCATTTTTATCCTTCAGAAAAAATTCTGATCCACAGTAAGGACAAGCAATATGCCCTGTTTTTTCAATCGGTAGATAAACGCGTGGGTGAGCATCCCAAAGCCTCATGTCTGGCATCGGGCACGATAGAGGTAAATCAGCACGTGTTACATCATAACGGCGTAGCACACAAGCTCGTTCTTTTTTAGCCACAATCACTCCTGAATGTTGATAAGATCATTGCTGATGGATAAGTCATTATCATGAGAACGGAGCTGATGGTCAAGCCTTGTTATATGACCAAAATCCACCATCAAACATCGACTGCAAAGATTTACAGCGTTGAATATAAGGGATAAAAAAAGGGAGAACCTCGGTCCTCCCTTCATGAGCATCTATACAGAATTAAGAGCAAGCAAACTTATACGCGATACCCAACGAGTAGAAATCGGTATTAGGCAGATATTTATCGTTAAATTCGCTGTTGCCTCTATAAAAAGTCCAGGTCAAATCTGCTGAAAAGGCTGTGGTGATAGCGTAACTTGCGCCTACACCAAATAAAACCTGCCCAACTTTTCGATTTTCTTGGTCATCAACGACTGGAAGCCCATCAAAAAAGATCGGCGCATGCGAAGCTTTGTAGAATTGTCCACCCGCTTTCATAAACAGTCTAAATCCGTTATCCAGAGGAAGACTGATTTTTCCGACCAAATCAACCGCAAACGCTTTGGGATGTTGATCATAGAGAACCACGCCAGCAGGAACTGTTGTGAGTGTATTTCTACCGCCTTTAAAATAAGCCAAACCTAATTCAACGGCGAAAAATTCGTTAAAATCATAACCCACATCGCCCCGAGCAGCCCAATCTCCGTGAGTACCTTCCCACTTGAGACCTAAACTAGGGAAATCATCAGTAATCGGATCGAGATCGCTCCACCAAGTTTGAGCAAAACCTGCTTGTAGACCGATATAAAAACCAGGCTGGAATTCATTGGCGACGACGCCATAGTAGGCAAGAGAACTGCAGCTAATCCCTAATGATGCGACAATGCCCAAAGTTCCTACGAGCAATTTATTAGCATTCATGCTTAATATCTCCCTTATGAAAAGCAATCATTGTGATCCAATCCGCATACTATAATTGCGTCATAGCTGCAGGTCAAATCATTTTTCGTGATCTCATCACGAGTGTAGCGCGATTCTAAAAAATGCTCGAAATCGATCACCATGGTGATCGGCTAACTCTTGAGCCAATACTTTCCGAGATAATGGTTTTGCCACAACAAGATCAGCACTCAAATACCGAGTGAAATCTAAACGAAATCCCGCTTGTAATGAAGTCACACTTTGACGATGCAATCGCTCAGGCGCATAACGTGCCCACACAACGCCTGCATCATACGCAAGAAAATACTGCGCATTTTTCCGCTCGGGCGCACCTGGTTTTGTATCATATCGCAACTCAACGGTACCTACTGCTCCACTATCACCTAATATTTCAGCCCAATCATAAGCGCGGCCCCAATACCGACCACCCACACCTAATAATTCGGAAACAACCAAAGGATTAAAGGCATATTGTCCTTGTCCGGCGACCATCATTGAAAATTGATCTATCAACGGTCTGGTATAACTCACCTCACCATTGAGTTTCGTAAAATCATCGACAGCTTTACCTAGAGAATGCCATGAACGTTGAATATCCTCTGCACCTAGCACATCAAAACCATGACTCGCATCCACTTGCAGATGAGTTTGTCCTTGCCAACAATCTGTAAAACTATAATCAGCAGAGGCTTCTAAAACTCGCACTTTATCAACATAATAATGTTTGTCATGAAGTTTGACTTCTTCATCGGTAAAACGCACACCCATTCGAGCCCATAATTGTTGAGACATCGAAAGAATAAAAGGATGTCGAGCAAAAAGCCCTGCAGAAACTGCTCTTCCATCAAAATCTAAAAAGCTCAGCTTAAAACCGGGTTCGTTTCGCGCATAATTTCCCCAAATATTTAAACGTGTACCCGCATAACCTAAAGGCATATCATGATCAGCAGCCCAAAATTGTAATTCAGATGTATTTGTACTCACCATCGCATTCATGTGGGTATGATCGCCTAATTGAAAAAAAGAATTTCCATACATATTGCCTGAATATTGATGAGAATCTTGCCAACGAACCCCATAATTATCATAACCCAGATCAAATCCTGCTTGTTCAAAATCTGAATTTAATGTCACTTTTGCACATCCAGGATTCTGCAGATCAGGTGCAACATCGGCTGTCAGAGAAATACCTGCGATTTCAGCGGTTAATAAAATTTTTCGTTCTAAATGAATGCGATTCAAAGAATGTATTTTTTTTATGTTGTGAGCATAGCGTTTCAAAATCGGCTGAATATGAGCGTTGTTACTTTTAATTTGAACATCACCAATTTCGCCTTCATACACAACGACTTCTAATATACCACGATGCATCTTTTGTTTTGGCACCACAATCTCTGCAGCAAAAAAACCCTGTTGGCGATAAAATTGTGCTAATTCTGATGCTAATTGTGAAACGGTGTGATCATTTAACGGCAATCCAAAATACCGACTATAAATAACTTCAAGCTGTGCCAAGAAATTTGTTTTTTGATGTTTAACAATCACATTTCTTAATCGAGCTGGTGATTTATGATCCTGATGCCAATCAATTCGCGTTAACGGAAACTCAGCATAATGAATTTGTGGTGACGGCAATCCTCGATGCAATGGCACCACTTCATGTTGAATACGCCCAGGAGCCACAGATCCAGGGATTTTGACCGCGGCAATTGCATTAGTACAAACCAAACCACCCACACACGCAAATAATGCTAAATTTCGGATAGATAAAACATGACTAGACATTGATAATCCCTTAGGTAATTCCATTTAAGTCCAAAATTCTGCCTAGATAGACCCAGGAAGTCAACATAGGGTAATAGCCGAATGAGAGCTTATTAAAGGTCATCGCGAGCGAAGCGTGGCGATGACGCACTTGGCGCGTCATTATTTTTTGGTTGCCACAAAAGCTTGATTCTACATGGCCCTTATTTCGTCCTAAAGTTCAAATCTTGGCCTAACTATAAAACTATACTCGTTTTTCCGGGTTGGTAATCGTTTTTCCGGCAATAGTATCTTTTTTAAACATTACAACTTATATTTAATTGTTTTTCCGGGACCTTGTGCTATAATAATCAATAATCCGGATTTAAAATCGTTTTTCCAGGAAGTAACATATGAGTAAACCGTTGGAACAGCTCATGCCTGTAGGCTATGAAGCTTTAGTTACACAATTTGATCTTGTTGTATTACCACATTATCGCTCATCCTATATCGCATTGAGTGGCGATAGCTATGTTAAAATTGACACACAACGTGAAAAACATGTATATCGAAAGAAGTACAAACCTAAAACCAATACGCCATTTTCACACCTTGAATTTGCTTTAAAATATGATGGTTTAAATCTTGAAATCCTTAGGGCATTATTTGCTAAAATTGACGTCAGCGAGTTAACACAATATATCCTAAGTAGCCCAACAGGAAAATATGCTCGTATCACTTGGTTCTTGTATGAATGGATAACAGATAATCAACTCAAAATCGACGATTTAAAAATAGGTAACTATGTGAATGTAATGGATACTGATCAATACTATTCCACTGAGGGAATACGCAGTCAACGACACCGAGTTATTAATAATTTGCTTGGTAATAAGGCATTTTGTCCTACTGTCCGAAAAACTGAAAAGTTACTCGAATACAGTAACAAAGAACTTAATATCCAAGCTGAGAAATTGATCAACGCATATGATCCTAATGTGGTAGCACGAGCCGCTCAATATTTGTTCACTAAAGAAACATTGTCTTCGTACGCTATCGAAAGGGAAAAGCCCGATAAAAAAAGAGAGTTTAAGTATATTGAGCTCTTAAAATCAGCCCCTCGTATTAAGAGAATGACTAAAGATATACTCATTAAATTGCAACATGCAACAGTTGAAGAACGATTCGCAAACGTAGATTATCGCCACGATCAAAATTACGTAGGCGAAACGATAAACTCGTACATGCAAAGGGTGCACTATATTTCACCTAAGCCTGAAGATATTCCATTACTCATGGAAGGTTTATTAATGTCATTAGAAGCAATGCTTAAAGCAAATGTTCACCCTGTTGTGATAGCTGCCTCAATTGCATTTGGGTTTGTATTTATTCATCCATTTGACGACGGTAATGGACGCATACATCGTTTTCTCATCCATTTTGTATTATCGACATCTGGATTTACCCCTCAAGGATCAATTTTTCCAGTATCGACCGTTATGGTAGAAAACATGAGAGAATATGACAATATCCTGGAAACATTTTCAATACCACTCATGGAAAAAATGGATTACAATATAGATCATGATGGGATGGTGACAGTGACTTGCGACTCATTGTTTTGGTACCAATATATTGATTACACGCGATTTAGCGAATATCTATTCAGCTGTATCGAGAGAACGATAGAATATGAATTTAAGGCGGAATTAGATTTTATTACTCATTATGATACTACGAAATCAGCAATTCAGAACTACATAGATATGCCCGATCGATTAATTGATCTAGCAATCAAATTTGCTTTTCAAAACAAAGGTAAAATATCTCATTCTAAACGTGTAAAGTATTTTGAATTATTGACGGATAATGAAATAGAAAAATTGGAAAAAATCATCATCGACAAAATGAATATTCTGTCGTAACAGCTTATCTATAACTAAAAGATCACATGGCATTCTCAAGCAAGAAATTAAAGGCAAAAGCTGCTCAATCATTGTCAAAAGTATTTGAAGTGGCTATATATTATTTCTGGATCGCCAACCTGCCACACAAGCTCGCAGTCGAGATGGCGCGCTAAGGTATCAATACCATCACGCAATATAACATTAACCCTAAAGGTTTGATTAATGATTAAAGTCGACCGCAGAAGGATCAAAAAGATAGCAAACTGGATTTTGTCCCTTTATAATGATCATTTTTATACTGGATAGCATTACGGAGGGGTCATGTCATGAATAATTACGTAAAAACTATACAAATTACCCAACAATCACGAGCGCTAATTCCCCTTATATTGATTATCTTCATCGATTCGATGGGCTATATGGTTTCTATACCCCCGTTTTTACGGTTGTTCTCGGAACATTCCCACAGTTTGATAGGGGACATTTCACCCGCTATGGCCAACATGTTATTTAGCTTATGCATGGCTACAGGCTCATTTGGATATGTACTAGGCGCGCCAGTCATCGGCACTTGGTCTGATAGCTGGGGGCGCAAAAGAACCCTCGTCTTTTCTTTAGTTCTCTCTTTAATTGGATTTATGCTACCCATTATCGGGGTACTTACAGCTTCATTATCGTGGATATTAGTAGGCCGATTTATAGCGGGCATTGCATCCAGCAGCCAATCCTTGGCCCAAACCGCAATCGCCGATATCAGCGAGGGCACACAAAAAGCCTGGTATTTCGCACTGGTTGCTATAGCGATGACCTTATCTTTATTAATAGGACCTCCGTTAGGGGCCTATTTATCAGATCCGAATTACGTTAGTTGGTTTGACAACACTACGCCATTTTTTGCAACGCTTCTTTTGATAATATTAACGTTGGCATTAACACTTAAAATGTATAACAACACAAACAATCCCCATGACGGAGAAAAATTATTAACGATCACCAATTTTAAAAACACCATTAAAGAAGCTTTATCTTCTGAATTTACCACTCGATTATTTTTAGTTTTCTTTCTCTATGAATTAGGTTGGAGTTTTTATTATCAAGATGCCGGCCTGTATCTTGCACAAAAATTTCAATATTCCGTTAATTTAACATCACAATTCTTAGCATACACCGGCATATGGATGGCTTTAGGATTAACGTTTGGATATAAACTATTAACTCGATACATTTCCCTGGAAATATTATTAATAAGTGCATTATTGTGTTGCACACTATCATTTTCTTTGTGCGCAATAACACAAAATGCATTATCACAATGGATTTTAGTTGTACCTGGTGCAATCGGTGTTGGAATGGTGTACCCAACAATTATGACATTAATTTCAGATAGCGTATCAAAAGCAAAACAAGGCTGTGTTTTAGGGTTAGCTGCCGCGGCTTTTTCTGCACCCTGGGGAATTAGCGCACTGCTCATTGGACCGCTAACCAATATTTCTCAGTCATTGCCACTTGCATTTGCTGCGACCAGTTTTGTTTCAGCCACCTATTTAAGTTACCGAAGGAAACGATTTGCGCAGCTAACACCGTCGCTTGAACAATAATTTATCAACTAATTGATACAAGGAGTAATCATGAAACAGGCAGCTGAAACTAAAGTCTGCAGAACCGTATCTCTTGATTCTGTGAATTTTTCAAAAGAAGTAGTAGAAAATTTATTATCAGATCGCGTTTTTTCAGTGACCAATCTCTCACCAACTTTAAAAATCGCCATAAAACAGTTATTTGAAGCTGGGAATTGTTTTTTTGATAAAGTACATACTTACGATCCGGAAGAGTTCTCATCCACCATTGGAACTAACAACATCAGTGGGTTATTTCCTCCTCAAAAACCTCTTTTAATGTGCAATAACGCCGTTCGCTTTTATGTATCTATTAATAAAGAAGGGGTCGTAGATAATAAAAAAATCCCCCTACATGATGGTAAGCCAATAATTGAGGAAGCGTCGAAAGTGTTTCATCGAGAAACAGACATTATTCTTGGTCGTATATTACAAGCTATTGCAGAAAAGCTTAATCTTGACGTAAATGAATTAAGCACACCTATCCTTGATGGCGCCATGATTTCATTAACACGATATTATCCAATTACTCAAAAAAGAGCGGCTCAATTGTTTGATAAAAAAGTATTATCTCTCAATGGAGATAATGTTGAGCAGTTTTCTAAGCATCGAGATGTGTGCCCCATAACAATTCTAGTTTATCAAGGTGGAACTCGCGGTTTAATGGTTGAGGACACTAAAACAAAAAAAATGGTGCCACTATCCCTTGAAAGCACTGAAGAAGCTTCTTTAATTATTTTTACAGGAAGGATTTTGAAAGAATTAACAGGTGGATGTATTCCCGCACTAACACATCAGGTATTCGCCTCACCCCAAGAGCAACATCTTGAAGCGCAAATGTCTTCACATAATTGGCGCTTTACTTTAGCAAAATTTACGTATCTTGATAAAGTCGAATTACAACCCCTCAAAACGCTTTCAGGTGTACAAGTTAAAGTAGATAAAGAACGTAAACATAAAAGAACTTACCCTGTATTGCAGAGTACATTTTTCAAAGAGTATTTAGAT
>CAYUMZ010000050.1:0-9409 GCA_964446105.1 uncultured Gammaproteobacteria bacterium
TGGAGGGAAATAAAGCGCAGCGAGGGGGAGCCGAGCGAGCCATTCCCGGAAAGACAGTCGGATTCTCACGCCGACTTTGGGAACGCAATAAAATTCTTCAGAACGATCGGGTTCTTGAAAAGGCCAATTTGCCCTGTCCAATTTCTTCGTCTCTTTAATTTTTAAGCAGCGAAAAATATTCAAAATAGAATTTTAGTTATATAATGAACATTTTTAAGCGGGAAAAAGTGATGAAGTGTAATCGATTTTTCATAGGGATTATGTTCGGAATGTTCATGTCTGTTGTGAGTTTGGCTCAACAAGATCAAGACACATCGGATTGGCAGCACTGGAAACAAAATCTTCGCAAAGAAGCTTTGGCCCAAGGTATTCGTCCTGAAGTTTTTGATACGGCGTTTGAGGGGGTTCAGCCGAGCCAACGTGTTCAACACTTCGACAAAACTCAACCTGAAAAACGACTCACCTACGCTGAATATCGTAAATCTCGCATTGATGCATTTAGAATTCTTTTAGGTCGACGAGAATACAGAAAATATCAGGATCTTCTCCAAAAAATCGCTGCAGATTATCGGGTAAATCCTTGTGTCATCACGGCGCTCTGGGGGCTAGAATCGAGCTACGGACACTTTAAAGGTAACTTTCCAGTGATTACCTCACTTGCGACATTGGCTTACCAAGGTCACCGTAAAGCGTTTTTTAGGCATGAGCTTCTTTTAGCCTTAAAAATATTAAACGATCATCATGTCACTTTGGCCAATTTTAAAGGTGAATGGGCAGGCGCCTCAGGACAAACACAATTTTTACCTTCCAGCTGGTACAAATACGCTGTTGACTACGACGGTGATGGTAAAAAGGACATCTGGAATAATACTGATGATGTGCTAGCCTCTATTGCGAATTATTTAAAGAAAAATGAATGGCACTACAATGAACCGTGGGCTGTGGAAACGGCTCTACCAGAGGATTTTGATGAATCTCTGTACGGATTTGAAAATAGTCGTCCATTGTCTGAGTGGGCTGAGATGGGAGTTGAAGTGCCTGGGCATCTTTCACCAGACCTCGAAGCAGCGGTAATAATGCCTTTAGGTGGCCCTGCCCTACTCGCTTTTCATAATTTTAACGTCATAAAAACCTACAATAATTCAACGTTTTACGCTGGATCTGTGGGTTATTTGGCTGATAAAATTTGTTCTACGAAATAAACAAGTCAATCGCGATACCCTGATCAGTAAATTCTGAATATTGACCGAACAATTGTGTTATGCAGCAAAATATATTAAATCTTTAGGAGCTAGCAATGCGCTTGCATTGAGTTAAATTTCTGATACTCTCTCTCAATGTAAAATTACTATTAAAAGAGAAATACGGAGAAATAGAATGGAAACTAAAAAAGTAGATTACCAAACATTAAATGAATTTCGACAAGAGCTTCATGATATCACCTTGGCGTATTTAAAAGCTAAAATACCTCATGTTAAACAAAATAGTGGTATTCAATCGTTTATCGATGAACTTGAAAATAATACTGAGCATGAACTTCATACTGAAGTACGCAATTTTCAATTTATTCATGCCGCGCTCGCAGAGCTTCAAGGCTTTATAAAAGAATTAGATTACACCTATGATCCTGGAACACGAAAATATGCAAATGAATTTTTAAGAGAGACCCTAATTTCGTTAAAAATTCTTAGTACTAACGACGGGTGGAGTAAAATAGTTAGGATAAAAGGTAAAGATTATTCAATTCAGGGATTGAATGGCAAATATTCTATTTTCACTTTATGGTTAGTCGAACACCCAACAAATTTTGCAGAGAGCCTGTCGGAATTTTATTCGAAATGGGTAAAAATCGGCATTGATAATATTATACCAGAATTAGATCCAAAAAAATCTCGTTGGGCAATAGACAATGATCCTAAAAATAAATTATTAGTAATAAGTCGAGATTTGACCCATCCACCAATCTCTGCGTTAAGATCAGAAGATGACAGTCCTGAAAAACAGCTAGAAAAAAAAGAAGCTTCTGAATCTACAGTGGAAAAGAAAAAATCCAAAATAGAAATAAAAAAAGAAACTGCTTGTGAATCTAGCGATGAAGCGGAAGTAAGCGAAAATGCCGATGATGTTGGTGCGGGTAGTAATTCAGTACCATTCAAGCTTGAAGACGATGAGTTTTCGATTGAAGAAGACAGTGATAACGCAAAAACCACTTCCGAACCTACGGTTAAAAATGATACTTCAAAACTCCGAGAGGAAGCACCAGCGGTAGTTTCACATACACCGTTAAATGCAGAATCTAAAGAGGATCATCAAGTAAATCATGATGAACTTCCCGAGGAAAATTCTGATGAATATACCTATGAAGATTTTTATGTAGATGAAGCTGAAGAATCCGAGAATGAAAATAGTGATGTTTCTTCAGATTCTGAACTAGGCACGGTTGTTGCTGATCCACATGTTCAGAAAAAAGATTCAATAATTCAAAAATCAACATCTACTATCAAAAGAACTCCAGTAAAAACAAGATACCATAATTCTGATGGAGAATCGATTGAAGAAGAAGTTTATGAAGAAAGTATCACTGAGAAAGATAGTAGTGCGCCACCTACGCCTAATACACTATTTGCTCAAGCGAGTGATTTCTTTGATGAAGTGACAGTTTTACGTGATCAGACACAGGGTCTTCTTGATGAAATGCAAGTAGCAATAAACACACCTCAATCTCAAAAGAAAACTACTGATCATACGAGTGGATTATCAGCAGTTAAAAATTCAGCAGTACGCAATCGATTAAGAGCACAACAAGAAAGGAGATCTTCTTTTATTCAAAACATTGCAGATAATACGCCTATAGTTGAACCTCAATCTGGCGACCTGACACCACTGAGTAAAGCTTTGGCTGATAGTGAAGATCACTTGAAACAACAAAATAATGCTAGTTCAGATAACTCTCAAGAGGATCAATCCGCGGAAGGATATGAAGGTGAAGATGACTCTGAAGAATTCTCTGATGAAGCTAATCAAGGCGTTGTTAGAAGATTATTCAAGTAATTTTAGACTGCTGTTCGACAATATTGACATTGCACTTAGAAAACTGCTTTCAGCCCCAGGCCACGATAATACTCCTTTATAATCAATGTGTTGCCTATTATGTGCTATAATAGAATTAGAGAGTTAATGAGGGTAATATCATGTATCGAGATAAAGAATCTAGTGTAGAAAAGAAACCAAGAAAACTATCCTGGTGGGCTACAATTGGGGTTTTCTTTAGTAATCTATTTAAAAGCTCAGAGCAAATACGTAGAGAAGAATTAGATCGAGAGAAAATTAATTTAGCAGGTGAAAATCATCTTGTATTACAGAGTTTAACAACCAGTTTGAGTGATCCAAACTATCGAGATGATTTGTCTAATAGACTTGCCTCTGGAAGTCTTGATATTAGTAATGGCCTACTAAAATTCGTTCTAGACGGTTGCACTGCGTCAAATATCCCTGCCCCACCAGAGAAGATTTACGAACGAATGGTGTACTTGAAATTAATCATTGAAACTGCCGAAACTATCGATAAAGAGCGGAGTCGATGGGGTAAAGGAGAGGCAGATGTCCCTGGTAGTTGGAACCAATGGAAAGCAGCAATAGTAAATGCTATCAATAATCTTGAGCTAAGTTTAAAACAAAATAAATCTAAACTAGATAGAGTTTCTGCTCCTTCTTATAGTGCAAATGAAGAAGAATTAGAAAAAACGGCATTAATTGAATTTTTCAAAAATGGATTAACTGATCCTACCTACCGAGCTAAACTTAAAGCAGAATTAGCGGATGGCAAGAAATTTTTCATACTCGCAGTTCCCCAGTATTTGACGGTAGAAATGCGTAAATTGAAAGAGGCAATTGAATCAGGTGAAAATACAGAAGATTTAGTCGCTTTAAATGACAGATTAAATAAAATAAGAGAATTAGCGCAGGAAGTGGAAAGTGGAAAAAAAAGTCATGGCTGGGAACTCAGTAACCCTGGATTAAGTGTGATGGAAAGTTCCAAACAATGGGTAATTGCCATCGAGAATTCGACTTACGCTTTACAGCAAAAAATTAATCAATTGGATCGGAGTATTCCATTGCCTGAAGATCCTAAAATACTACGTAAAGCAAAATTCGCTGCTGTACGTAGTCCAGAAGGATCGCCTAGGATCGATAGGGCACCGGATTTACCAAAGTTAACTGATTTACCTCCACTACCTCCTATACCTGAGTCACGAGAATCTAAAAGACCTACAGCTTCTAAAAAAGAAGCGCCTTCTACTCGCGCACCCGGGGCACGACCACTACCAGAACCAGGATCAATCCCTGCGGCAACGCGACAATCAAGTAGGCCGCCAGGTGCACGCCCATTGCCAAAGATAGATTCACCCCCAGCGCTCACGGGAGAATCAACCAGGTCTGTTCCTCAAAAAAATTCGTTTACCGCAGGTCCTCCACGAGTATCAAGCAGACCAGCAGGCGCAGCTCCATTACGAAAGCCAGATTCACCTGCACCAACAGTGTCTCGAGAATCAAGAAGACCGGCGCAAGGGCCTTTACGTACTTCTCAAGCGCAAAACCAAGTCGTTAAGACTCGAACCTCTCAATCAGCACCAGCTGAATCCGCACCAAAGAGGCCATCACCGTTAAGCAGATCAACTTCAGCTACTAAAGGTCCTTCAACACTGAGTGGGCAAAAATCAGGTGCAGAACCTAAACCAGATGAAATCCCTCAATCAAATGATCAAGAAAATAAAAAAGGGCCTTGAGAGTGAAAAAACATTAAGATTTATGATGGATTTATCTTGAGTGCTGAGATAAGATGACCCAATCAAAATAATTCGTCAGTAAATATTGAAACATACTAGCTGATCCTATATTATAAAAACTTAGATTAGGAGTGCTCATGGAAGAGTCGCAAGAAACTATTGCAATAGGCTTGCAAAAATATAAGTTATTGATGGCGCAATTTGATAATAATTTTGCTGAATTACTATCACAATCTGAAGCTCATCACGAAATCATTCATCAATGTCTTGATACTGATCTGGAATCTGTTTGGGAAATAATTTGGGAGCAAATGAATGCAGAACCCACTTTTCAAGAGGCCAAAAAAAATACTTCATTACCCTATCGTCCATTAAAACCACAGCCCTTTTTACACCCTTTCTACCGTGTTGCTGGCCTACATTATTTTCATCTGGGCAAACCAGGATCGCGCGAGTTTTTACTTAAAGCCGCTGCTCCGCCCTACTGTAATTTTTATGCCTTGCGCCGATTAACAGAAGAATATGTTTTGCTAGATCGAGGAAATGGGTTTCACTTTGCGTTGGCTATAACGCAAGCTAAATCGGCCAGCACAGTTCATCATGCTCCTGGTTATATATTATTAGCAGAAACTTATTTTGATATTGCGTGTTTTTATAATAAAAAACAAAATTTTCAGCGATCGGGAGAATATTTTAAACAGGCATTCATTAATTTAGTCATTGCTGATGAATTACAACCCCATTGTGCAAATAGCATGCATAATGCGTATTATGGTTTGGGTCTTAAGCTGAGCAATCAGTTCGAAATTGAAACCATTCAAGACATGTTGACTCACTTGGTGGCTGCCATTGAAAAAACTGATTCTACTATTGATATACCACAATTGCGCACGACAGCAAAAGCTCAAGCACTCGATATCATAAGAGAATATTACGAACCAGAACCAGGGAAATCATTTCTTTTTAAAAAACAAAAGTCTGATCCTTGGGCATTATCATTTAACTTATAATAAATATGATTGCTTTGTCTCAAAAGACAATATAAGTACTCATTAAATATTATAAAGCCAAGCGATCTTAGATGAGTTGGGATATGCGTGTGACGTCTGAATATCTATATCATTGTATTAGCAGGAGTTTTTAATTCACTCAAATCATTTTCAATTTTTCTACGTGGCGATTGTCGTGAAGGTGAAAAAGCGGGTGTTATTTTTTCTTTTTGTTTTGTTGGCGAATTATATATTGGGGATAATATTCCCGTGATTGAATCTGCAAGATGGGCTGTTAATTGCTGCTTTTCATATGAAGCATAGGCTTCTGCAACAACGTCTACAGACTCACCAAGGGATACTATATGCTCAGCAACTGGCTCATTATTTACATGTGTTAAAAATTGCCACATCAAGATATCATCATCAATCTTCAAGGTACAACCAAGCCTTAATTTTTTATTTAGACCATTGATAGCTTCAAGAAAACAGGTCCAAGGACATGGAAATACCTCTAAGAAAAATCCCTCAAGCTCGTAGTGTCTAAGAGAAGAGTTTGACTGTTCTTGTAGTAGGTAGGCATTATTAATGTAATCTGATGGGTCTATTAAATTATTGAACTCTAATGCATGCCATAACTTTCGAACATCCATGAATCTAGGTAAAGTATTGACTAGAGCACCTGTCGATATCTTTTCTTCCAAGTCTTTTGTAAAATCCATCAGTGCTTTTTTTGATTGGGCTTGTTCTGGTTGATTTAACCATTTCATTAAGGATGGATCTTGTGTCATACAGCGTTTAATAAACTCACGTCGTTTTTCTAACCAAACTAGAGCGGTCATTATAGATTTTTTATTGTCTTTTTCAGCTAAATAATAAAGGTCGACTAGTTTCAGTAAACGCCAGGATGCAATACCTTCATTAAGAACGTTTATAAATTCGCGATCTTCTTCACTGCTGCAAGAATTCAATTTTTTAATCAGATTAGCTACATCAATTCTTTTGCGGCGTTCGCCTGTTTTTCTATTCTTAATATTTCGTAGTATTTTAGTATCAGTGTGTTTATCGATCACCGAACTTAAGGCTTTATATAATCGTCGGTAGTATTGATAACTGGTTGGGTTTTCGTCGAGATAATCGACGAAAAATTTAGGCGAAGATAAGTTAACTAAATCATCAAAAACCTCAGCATGATCGAACAGAAATGATTTGGTTTTAGCTGAGAAATTGTTGGAATCGACCGCAGGTAATGTTTTATGAGAGATGAAGCCAGTATCCGAAGCATCGCTGAAAAGGTCGGCAATAGAAACCTCTGTCGCCAGGGTTGTCCGTTTATAAGGCGATTCAGGGAGTGCCATAGGGTCAGAATTGCGTTCTCGTTTAGGATTTCTCATAGTCTAGACTCTTATTTCAAAATAAAAGCGTCCTAGCGATGTTTACTATCCTTAAACCGAGATGTTAACAGCCTGTGCTTCTAAGGTCAATACCGTAGAGCGTTTTATTACAGGTCTTCTAGAAGTAATTCTGCAATTTGCACAGCATTTAAAGCCGCACCTTTACGGATATTGTCAGAAACGACCCAAAGATTTAAACCATTGGGATAACTAATATCTTCGCGTACGCGTCCTACAAAAACGCCATCTTGTTGTGCAGCTTCAGTAACAGGAGTTGGGTAATCTGTATCAGGTTCCATTAAGACCACGCCGGGTGCAACGCGCAGTAGATTTTTGGCTTCTTCTGCGGAGATTTTTTGACTGGTTTCAATATTGATGGCTTCGGAATGTCCGTAAAAGACTGGTACACGAACTGCAGTTGCGTTGACTAAAATATCCGAATCGCCGAAAATTTTCTGAGTTTCCCAAAACATTTTCATTTCTTCACGCGTGTAGCCGTTTTCTTGGAATGTATCGATATGCGGTAGGACATTAAATGCAATTTGTTTAGGAAATTTTTTACAACCCACTTCTTGTCCATTCATCACATTGGCAGTTTGTCCCGCTAATTCTAATAGCGCAGATTTTCCAGCCCCAGAAACGGATTGATACGTTGCAACATTAATTCTACGAATTCCTACAGCATCATAAATCGGTTTTAACGCCACGAGCATTTGTATTGTGGAACAATTTGGATTAGCAATAATGTTGCGCTGACGAAACTCTTTAATAGCTTCCGGATTAACTTCGGGAATGACGAGAGGAATGTCTGCTTCTTGACGAAAATGGGAGGTATTATCAATCACGACAGCTCCAGCATCGGCTGCAATAGGAGCATAATGGGCAGAAACGCTCCCGCCTGCAGAAAATAATGCAATTTCGACATCTGCCCAATCGAATGTTGCAGCATCAAGAACACGAACATTTTTACCTTGGAAACTGACCGTATTTCCTGCAGAACGTTCACTCCCTAAAGGAAATAGTTTTTTTACGGGGAATTGACGCTCAGCAAGAATTTCAATAATTGTTTCACCTACGGCGCCTGTTGCGCCAAGTACTGCTACATTATATTCACGACTCATTACTAATTCCCCTCAAAAAATCAATTAACCAATAATCTCTCATAAGACTTTACCACTGATTTTGATATTCGTTTAATTGTTTCGCAGATAGCATAAAAACGCCCTGCCCTCCTTGCTGAAATTCCAGCCAGGTGAAAGGAATATCAGGATAACGTTCTATTAGATTTAATTCACTAAATCCCACTTCGCAGACTAAAATACCGTCTGAATTTAAATGTTTTGCTGAATTTTTTAAAATCTTTTGAACAATATCTAATCCATCATTTCCATATCCATATAAACCTAATTTGGGTTCATGATGAAATTCCTTGGGTAATTCAGATATTTCTTCATGACTGACATAAGGTGGATTTGTAACAATAATATCGTATTTTTTATCGGATAGTTCATTGAATAAATCGCTCTGAATTAATGCTAACTGTTCTTGTAATCCATAGTGAGCCTGATTGATTTTTGCAACGTCTAACGCATTTTTATCGATGTCAACAGCATCAACTTTAGCGTTGGGAAATGCCAATGCACACGCAATAGCAATGCATCCGCTACCAGTACATAAATCTAATATTTGATTAGGTGAATCCGTAGCCCACGGTTCAAAATAGTTTTGAATTAATTCAGCGATTGGTGATCGAGGTATCAGTACTCTTTCATCGACATAAAAATCCAATCCTGCAAACCAGGCGCGATGCGTGATATAGGGTACTGGTTTTCGTGTGTCTATTCTTTCGTTAATAAGCTGAACGACGTTATGGCGTTCGTCCATTGTAAGACGCGCATCAAGAAGATCTTGTGTGTTAATCGGAAGACTTAATGCATAACTGATTAATTGAAAAGCATCATCCGAGGCATTATCTGTGCCATGCCCATAGACTAACTCTGCTTTATTAAAGCGACTGGTTGCCCAGCGCATATAATCTCTGATGGTCTTTAAGTCGTTTATTACAGAATCACTCATAACATTTTGCCTGCTTTCATAAATATCTAGAGAGTTTATCAGGGAGTTTTACTAAACAAAAGATTATTTTTGGTAAAAGATTGAACGTCTTAGGAATTTATCATTGAACGGTGAGTGGTTTTAGGGGAGAGAATCGTGATTCTCTCCCCTAAGAATATTAAAG
>CAYUMZ010000051.1:0-9395 GCA_964446105.1 uncultured Gammaproteobacteria bacterium
CCCATCCTTGGGGAACTACCTGTAAGTTGCATCAATGCATCGAACAAGTAGACAGCCAAATTGTACAAAACTTTGCTAAGAAAAAGAAACCAGCTAACGCCCCCAACGCGTGTGAGACATTCGCCATATTTACCAATTCCAAATAAATAAAAAGAAGCTCCTTGAGAGATTATCTGGCTTTCTCTGTATGTCCATTATAAGTTATTATTTTGAAGTGGTAAATGTCATGAAACAATTTTTTTAAAAAAGAATCTTAAATCCACCTAAATATTATTTATTGATTCAAGGAATTGCCCAAGGAATGGTATTGTGGAGTGAACCTGGTAGAGATAAATAAAGAGTTGGAGTTGGACGAGCTTTGGAAATTCCCAACAAGTTGTCATTTACCTGTGTATAACTTTTGAATATCATGATGCTTCAAATTCCTCCCCAACTTATTCACATGCTCTTAACAGATTTCTACAAGTCAAAAAATTCTCTATCTTATTGATCCATTAATCTTTTTAGACTTACCCTCATTATCCACAGTACTAACTATTAACAATAATCTTAATAAATAATATTAAGAGGAATCTCGATTAGAAAACTCTTTGGGTATAGAGCAGAAAGAGTTTGCATGGGGAAGCTATCCAAGGTATACTGCCCCTCCAATTTTTGAAAAACTGCATGAGATAGGCAATGAAACGTACATTTCAACCCGGTGTTCTAAAACGCAAGCGTACGCACGGCTTTCGAGCTCGTATGGCAACCAAAAACGGTCGTATCGTGTTATCACGCCGACGCGCTAAGGGTCGTAAGCGTCTAACTGTGTGAAGTCGGAGCGCTTTTCGCGTCATAGCCGACTCAGATCCGAAGAAGATTTTACGGCAGTTTTTCAGCATCCACGTCGCTTTTCAGATCAAAATTTAATTGCATTTTGTCGTCAAAACAACTTACGTCATGCCCGTTTAGGGGTTAGTGTTCCAAAACGAGCGTTTAAGTTAGCAACAGATAGAAATAGCGTGAAACGCGTGATTCGTGAGTCATTTCGTAAAAGGCAAGCGCGATTAGATAGTCTGGATATTGTGATTGTGGTAAAAATACCCAGCTCAACGTTCAGTAAGAGAGAGCTACGAGCATGTATAGAACGTTTATGGCAAAAGGTCGAAACGCTGCTAGCTGGTGCCTAATTGGCATTCTGCGAGCCTACCAGCTAGCAATTAGTCCGTTCTTAGGGCATCATTGCCGGTTTGAGCCGACATGCTCAAGTTATAGCCTTGAAGCGCTTCGTTCTTATGGAGTGATCAAAGGCATGGGGCTAACGGTGCGTCGTTTGCTAAGATGTCACCCCTTCCATCCCGGTGGATACGATCCGGTACCTAACCAGAAAGACGAGTTATGATAGATAGACGAACCTTACTTATTATTTTATTGGCTGTTATTGGCTTTTTACTTTGGAATCAATGGCAACTCGAACATGCGCCTGCGCAGGCACCGACTGTAGCAGAAGCTTCTACACCGGGGGCATCTGTACCTTCGAGTTCAGCCAACACCAATTTACCTCCGGCTTCGGCACTGGCTGCTTCACAAAAAAGTGGTGGAGCTACAGAAAGCAATTCTTCGGCGGGGCAAGCGTCTACGCTTCACGGTGATTTAATTTCTGTCAACACAGATACATTGAAACTCGTCATCGACACCAAAGGCGGTAATATCATTAAGGCGAGTCTCCCTGACTATCCAGAATCCGTCAATAAACCCGATTTGCCAGTAAAATTATTCAGTGACACCCGTGATTCACTTTATATTGCACAAAGTGGGCTTATGGGTGCTAACGGCCCTGATACGGTGAATGGGCAAGCGGTTTATCATGCCGATAAAAAAGAGTATGAACTTCCCGCAGGACAAAACACGTTAACTGTCGACCTAAAATGGAAGGACGCATCGGGTTTATCAGTGATAAAACGATTTGTTTTAACTCGTGGTAAGTATGATCTTTCGGTTGAATATGTCATCGATAATCAGGGAAGTAAAGATTGGCACGGTAGTATCTATGCTCAAATTCAACGAGCAAAAACAGAACAAGGTGGTATGTTTGGGCTTAGAACGTATACCGGCGCTGCAATTTCGAGTGATCAAGTTCCGTATGAAAAAATCTCTTATAAAGCGATGTCAAAAAACAATCTCAGTCGCAACATCACAGGTGGTTGGGTTGCAATGCAGGAACAATATTTCCTCAGCGCATGGATTCCAAATATTAAAGCTGAAAATCATTATTTTAGTCGAGTTCATGATAAAGATATTTACACCATTGGTTTTGTAGGGCCTGAATTAAATGTTCCTGCAGGAACACAATCATCAACCAACGCGAAATTATATGTTGGCCCAGAATTACACGAAGATCTAGATAAATTAGCACCTAATTTATCTAAAACAATCGACTTCGGTTGGTTATTCTTTATTTCTGAACCTATTTATTGGTTGTTAGCTCAAATAAATAATTTTATTGGAAACTGGGGTTGGTCTATTGTTTTAATTACCCTCATTATTAAATTGCTGTTCTACCGTTTATCAGCAAGTAGCTATCGATCAATGGCAAAAATGCGAAATTTACAACCTCGATTAAATACACTTAAAGAACGTTACGGCGATGATCGACAAAAAATGAGCCAAGCCATGATGGATCTTTATCGAAAAGAAAAAGTAAATCCTCTGGGTGGTTGTTTACCCATGTTGATTCAAATGCCATTTTTTATTGCACTGTATTATGTGTTAATTGAAAGTGTTCATTTACGTCAGGCGCCATGGATTTTATGGGTAAAAGATTTATCGGCACCCGATCCTTTTTATATATTGCCGGGCTTAATGATGCTATCGATGTTGTTGCAAACTAAATTAAGTCCAGCTCCGCCCGATCGCACACAAGCGATGATGATGTATATTATGCCCATCGCATTTTCAGTGTTTTTTGCGACATTTCCAGCGGGATTGGTGTTGTATTGGTTTGTGAATATTCTTTTCTCGATTGCACAACAGGCCTATTGTATGAATAAATATTCTGGTAACGGCAACAAGTTGAAAAAAATAGGTAATAAATAAGCAGCTATTCCAGCTGTGCATAATGCTTTGCAGGGGGAGCCAAGCTTCCCCTAGTATGTCTTTTCTAATTGGGGAAGTTCAGTAAAACTGATCCCTGTAGATGATTCAGTATTAAATATCTTTGCGGAAAATGATTGTGAATTCAGAAACAGAAACAATTGCTGCAATTGCAACAGCCAGTGGTTCTGCTGGAATAGGCGTAATAAGAGTCTCAGGCCCTCTTTCGCTTACAATCGTGCAAAATATTACAGGTTTATGTCCCACACCGCGTTACGCACAATACACCCATTTTACCGATGAAAATAATACAATTATTGATGAAGGGCTTGTTCTCTATTTTCCTGGGCCAAATTCATTCACAGGGGAAGATGTCGTTGAGTTTCAAGGCCACGGTGGTCAAATTATTTTAGAATGTTTGCTTCAACGCATCATTCGATGTGGTGCTCGATTGGCAAGGCCCGGTGAATTTTCTGAACGCGCTTTTTTAAATAATAAATTAGATTTGACACAAGCTGAGGCTATTTCCGATCTTATTTCTGCAACATCAGAGCAGGCAGCTCGTTCAGCGATGCGATCGTTACAAGGTGAATTTTCTAATGCAGTTCATGCTATTGTGGAACAATTAATCGCCCTGCGACTGTTTGTTGAAGCTGCGATAGATTTTCCTGAAGAAGAAATTGATTTTTTGTCTGATGCCCGAGTTATACAACAATTAAAGGATATAAAAAAACAGCTGTGTGATTTGAAGAAAAAAGCACAACAAGGCGTTATTTTGCGAGACGGAATTAAATTGGCTTTGGCTGGTTCCCCGAATGTTGGAAAATCCAGTTTGCTCAATCGATTAACTGGCGAAGATACGGCTATCGTAACCCCCATTCCGGGGACAACGCGTGATTTATTAAGAGCCGATATCAATATTGGAGGAGTCCGTTTTCAATTAGTCGATACCGCAGGTTTGCGAGACAGTCACGATATTGTTGAACAAGAAGGCATTCGACGGGCTGAAAATGAAATTAAACAGGCGGATCTCTTGTTGTTGATTTTAGACCATAGTCAGCCGTCTGATTTTGATGATCAATTTTCAGCAACAATAGAAAACTTTTCAGAAAGAAAAAGATTGATTATCGTCCGGAATAAAATTGATATCACTTCCGATACTCCTGCGATAATGGAGCAAGATGATAACACCACTGTGCTTATTTCCGCAAAAACTGGTGCCGGAATTGATCTATTGAAAAAAACAATACTTATTGCAGTAGGATTTCAATCCTCAGGGGAAGGAAATTTCAGTGCACGAAGACGTCATTTATTAGCCATCGATTCTGCTGAAAAACATTTAAATATGGGCGAGATTCATTTAGCTCATGAGCGTGCTGGTGAGTTACTTGCAGAAGAATGCCGCCTCGCTCAAAACTCATTAAATGAAATTACCGGCGAATTTAGAGCAGACGATTTGTTAGGGAAAATTTTCTCGACCTTTTGTATAGGAAAATAAATCATTTTTCCTGAGGCTTTTAAGAGGGGCTGAATTAGTTTAGTTCTTTGGCCTTTAGAGGCTCAATCCGATCCTGGTTTTCTGTTTGCCTAAAAATTCTTGCCCAAAATCCTCTTGGATTTTCCACGGGATACTCAATAGCGTTTTCAGCAAGGGCATGTCTAGTATAATTGAAAACATTTCGAACGGTGAGATTAAAAGCGTTTCCCTGTTTTTTTAATTCTGTATTTACTTTCAAAAATTCTTTGGTTAATTCTTGTGCTTGGTGTGGGGAAGCTCCATACCCTTCCAGTATGCTTGCTATTTCATTCGGCAATAATTCAGGCGCATCGATGGGATAGACAAAATCTTCCAAATCAGCGGGCAATTTATTTCGATTTTTATAATTGAGTGGATTTTGAGGGGCGATGAGCGTAAATCCTCTCTTGAGAGGCTTTAATTTTGCATCAAATTGATTCAATAAAGTCGCCAAAAATAACATTAATTCTTTATTTACATTAAATTCATCGGCGATAACGACAGACCCATTTAAATAGGCGCGAATGATAATTTTTATATGTTGCAGATGATGTGGAACATTGGCCATTTCTGGATAGCGACTAATATCAGCTGTAATCAAATTATAAAAATGTTTTTTAGTATCTGTAGTAAGTGCTTCAGGAGAAGCAGCATCAACAAAACCGTGTGCGCGAAGAAAACTTAACGCAAGTTTACTTTTGCCAATGCCTGACACTCCCGTGAGTACTGGACAGATAGGGTAGAAATCATAAGTCTTTGGGTACTTAATTTGCTTTTCACGTAGACATAGAATGGCATCTAATTGTGCAATCATCGGATAACGACTGGGTGTTACGGTAAACCCCTGCTGACTGAGAAGTTGATAAATGACGCTTAAGCGTGCTTTATCAGTAGTCGGTGTAATTTCAAATGCCCTTGCAATTTTGATCTTATCATAAACCAATACTCTTCCAAAAAATTGGCCCAAAAGCGAATGTTGAACCGCAATGTGCTGTTCTGGCCGAGCATGAAACACCACTTTTTGACGATTTGTGATTGGAATTAATTTTCCTTGATGTAAGATTGATGGTACCTTTGAAATTAAATTAGTAAATATGCGCAAAGTTCGAGAATCTTCGGTTTCTGTAATGACCAATAAATGATCGCCCTCGTCTTTCGCGGCCAACCATTCATCGAAACGATTCATACCAAAGTGGACTACGAGAGGCTTTTGTTTTTCGTGCGAATATTGAGGATATCGATGACACAAAAATTGATTAGCATCTGATTTATCCGTTGCTAAGAAAACGACATAGGGATTATCTTGCAGCGCATCATATAACTGCATTTCATCACTTAAGACTTTCATTCTTTCAGTTTCAGGCATTTTAGATTGCTCGGTCATACGATTCAAGACAAAGGAAAATGAGTCGCGTTGGTCGGTAATAATAAGCAAATTTCCTTGAGGAAATATAGGTTGCTGATTGAACAGTAAAAAAGGTCTAGATGAAAATAAAGTGGCGATTTTAGTTTGCACATTGAGTGATAACCGGCTAACAAGAATGACAGTCTGAGGTTTTTGCAGTGCTGAGAAAACAACAGAAGATTCCGTTTTGAACCCCGATTCTGTTTTAACGATCTGGAGAAATAAATCTGCGTAACTCATCGCTTCAGTCACATAAATAATTGTTGCAGATCCGTACTTAGATGAAAATTCATTCGCAACACTCAGCACATTATCTGTGTAAATTATGCCATTTTTATCAAAGAAAAAGGATGGTTGAAAGGATTTCATCTGGGTTTCGGAGGCTAAAGTAAATTCAGTGGGCAAATGCACTTCAGGCGGTACGATGATTTGTAATTCACACTCAACGGCATCCGCTGCAGTAAATAGCTCAAACCATTGTTGATTTTCAAGTTCTGAGGTCAGCAACATCGGTAAACTGCGTCCAGCATATTGCTCTAGCAAGGTACTAACGGGTTCAACATCACCATTGCTACCAAAGGCGTAGGATTTAAACATCTTTCGAAAATTAGTGGAGCATAGCGTATACTGCCATTCAAGCTGTGTCTTTTCGTCTAACAATTTGAATTTATTGCAATATAAAGCAAGTGACATGGGTTTTATTGCCCAATGTATATTTGTGCCAGCAGCAAGACATTTCATCTCTCCATTAAAGAAGAATCTGCGAGTGGCAATCACATTTTCAAAGAAGTGTCTGTATTCCTCATCATGCATCGGAGGATTGAGAATTAAGACTCTCATTGGCTGATCACAGGCATCAATCAATACTTTTTGAATTAAGCGCCATTTTTTATCAGAGCCCAGCTTAATATCTCGTAAAATACAGTCTTTCCAGAATTTAGTTTCTTTTAAATCAATCACTTTATCGAATAGTGTTGGATCTAGACTCTCATCGGTAACTTTATGCTGTTCTGTGATATTTGGCAGCAACGAATCCATCATAAATGTCGTCGCAAAACCCATTCTTGACACTAAATCTTCACTGACACTATTAGAGGCATCACAGAGCGATATTATCATCACCTCATCGGGTACAGGATAGCAATCCAATGTCCTATTTTCTTCGAACAAGGGATTCCATTTTGCACTCCAGGAGTCTAAATCTAATAATAAAATACCTCCTTTACCCGATTTTTTTAAAAATTGTATCACTTCACTATCCACTTTTTCTTCGTGCCCATCCACTAATTTTGTCAACTTATGTCTAAATTGACTGAGGTCACGTATTACACAGAGCGGCATAGAGGAGGCTGCTGTTTTACTATAAGCGCTAATGAATCGGTTTAGTGTTTGTTTATCACTCATAGAAATAATACATTGTTTTCTATCTCGAGGTAGCCGGGATAATTTTTGCATTAACCACTGATAATATTCTTCAAAACTGCCAATATCACGTGGTGGCATTGGGCGTAACTGTGTTAACATTTTAGATTCAAATCGAACAGTTTCTTTCATAACGGCAGATTCGTCTGCTTTAATAACAGCGTCGAGTGGGGGGAGAGGCTTTAATTCAACTTCAGCCGGTAAGCCACCAACCTCAACTGGCCAATAATCATCATCTATTTTGACGGAAATGTAGGCATGTAGCGGGTTTTTCTGAAAGAGGCATATTTGCTTCAGTGCAGTAAGGATGTATCCCATCGCAATCGCTTTATCGCCACAAGTCCCACAATGCGAAGCAATGACATCATTATAGTAAGGAAGATCAGTGTCATTTTTTGCGAGAGTTGGCATCCGTTCTTGTTTTGCATCGTAAAAATATTTTTCGAGCACAGCCACTTGTTGCATAGCTGACATGGCCTGTAATTTAGCAGATGCCTCATTGCTTTCTAACGTTTTATTTGGAAGTAAACGAATCTGACTAATCCAGCTCACATCACTATCAATATCGGTGTTTTTCCAAGGCGCTTTTTGATTGGTATTCTCTGACACTTCTATCAAATACTGAAAGGCCAATTCACCGGCGTTGGTTTCTAAAGAGTATTGTCGTGTATCCAAACAATGTTTTAATTGACAATCTTGAGTTACTTTAAGGCCGATTAACAAATCATTAGTAGAATACGAAGGAATTTTAACTTCATTGCCAGGAATGAAGTTGTAGCGCTTAATACCAAATTTCAATCGTGGATTCAATTTGCGATTATGGAGATAATATTGTGCGAGGTTATTATTTAATTCTGGTTTTGTGATAGGTTTAAATTCTGCGCATTGGCTGCGATCGAGAAGAAAAACGTCACTTCGAACTAATCGTTCATCAGTATCATAAAAGCTCTGATATACGCTCAATTTACTGGATGATATTCCATCACTATTTTTAATCGCAACGCCAGAGCCTTCTACATACATTGAACTTTTAGAGGTCCTATGTTTCATACCGTAATAATCAACTTTTAACTTTTCTATAATCTTGGCTGATGGATGATCTTCTCTCAGGCCAGATAATACTTTTTGGGTGACATTACAGTAACTCAGGTTTAGCAAGCTTAGTTTTTTGCTTTTTAATGCAGCGCGAAATCTATCTTCTTCCGATTGAATAGTGAAGCTATCCATTAAGTTTAAATATCTTAATGAGGGTGCACTTTCAATTAACCGGAGCACAAGATCTGAATGGACAGAAGAACCAGAAAAATCCAAAAGAACTAATTTATCTAATCTTAATTGTTGCGTCTTGTTATGGACTCCCTTTTGTGGATAAATAATGCATTCTCGTAGCACTAACCTTTCTACAGTTGGAGTTTTCATGAGTAATTGCTCAAGATCTTCTGGCTCACAAACACCAATGTACCTTCGACCCCTTACGTATAACACATCGTCAGCCGAAGCCTCTGAAAAAACGATCTCTTTAACATTGACTGTAGGTATAATATTGTCTAAAAGCATTGTTCCGGGCGATCTTCCGTTTCCTTCTATTTTGAGAACGCTATTCACAGTAGGGACATTAGCTGGTACCCAACGACTGTAATTTTTCAATTGAATACGACGCCAATCTATTTTGTCCAAACTTTGAAGCTCTTGCTCGTTTAATATTGAGAATAAAGTATTCAGCGTAAGCACTCTTAATGAAGGACATCTATGCAACAAGCGGCACTCAAAACCTTCTTTATTATATCTTCTTAATTCTTGCCTAGAGGTGTTCGTATCTGGATCATAAACATGGGAAAGGTCGGTACGTAATCTTATATATTTGAGCTGTGTATAGATGGGTAAAATTAACTGTTCTGCATACTCATCTCTAGCATCAGTTGTTCCTCTAAAATAGATATTTAAGTCAACTAAGTTTTTTGATCTTTGGATAATATCTAA